>CAYSVE010000405.1:0-5798 GCA_964434365.1 uncultured Anaerolineaceae bacterium
GTGCGGGTGCTGTACCATGCGGCGATGAAGCACGACTATGTGCTGCCCGATGGCACGAAGCAGCCCAAGTTCATCAACCTGGACATGGAAGAATACCGCGACCTCCACATGACGGTTGCAGCCTTTCAGCAAGTGCTCGATGAGGACGAATTCTTCGAGCACCGGGCAGGTATCGTGCTACAGGCCTACCTGCCAGACTCGTTTGCGGTGCAGCAGCAACTCACCGAATGGGCGAAGGATCGCACCGCGCGCGGCGGCGCGCCGATCAAAGTACGCATCGTCAAAGGCGCGAACCTGGCGATGGAGCGCGTCGAGGCGGCGATGCACGGTTGGGAGCAGGCCCCCTACTACACCAAAGCCGATGTCGATGCGAACTTCAAGCGCATGGTGCTGTACGGCTGCGAACCGGAAAATGCGCCGTCGGTTAATCTGGGGATTGCCAGCCACAACCTGTTCGACATCGCCTTTGGGCTGGTAGTGCAGGCCAACAAGGGCGTCGGTGAGCACATCGAGTTCGAGATGCTAGAGGGGATGGCGAATCATCAGGCGCGCACGGTGCAGGATGTCGCCGGGGGGTTACTGCTGTATGCGCCTGTCGTCAAGCAGAATGACTTCCACAGTGCGATTGCGTACCTTGTGCGTCGCCTCGACGAAAACACTGCCGAGGAAAACTTTTTGCACGACATCTTCGACCTCAAGCTGGGCAGCGATCGCTGGAATAAACAACGCGAGTTCTTCCTTTCCGCCATCGCCCGTCGTGCCGAGGCCCCCGCCATCCCGAATCGTAAGCAGAACCGCCAGACTGAGCAGCCACACTTCGACCCAGAGGCCCCCTTCGCCAACGAGCCGGATACCGACTTCTCGCTACGCGAAAATCAGGCGTGGGCCAAAGCTATCGCCGAGGCATGGCAAAACAAAACCATCGATCCGATTCCGCTGCAAATCGGTGGCGAACTCAGCAAGCCGAACACAAATGGCATCGGCGTCGACCCCAGCCGTCCAGAAATCGACGTGGCCTATCGCTACGCCCTCGCTGAGCCGGAACAAGTCGAGGCTGCGCTGCAAGTCGCGGTGGAAACACAATCCTCGTGGCGAGAAACGCCAGTCGAGGAACGCAAGCGCCTGCTCGTGAGTGCCGCCCAGAAGCTCGCCGAACGACGCGGCGACCTCATCGGCGCGGCGATGCTCGACGGTGGCAAGACTGTCGAACAAGCCGATGTCGAGGTGAGCGAGGCCATCGACTTCGCAAATTACTACGCTCGCTCGCTCGATGATGAGGCGCTCTCCGGCAACGACTTCTCGCCGCTGGGGACCGTGCTCATCACGCCGCCGTGGAACTTCCCGATTGCGATACCCTGCGGCGGGATGCTCGCGGCGCTGATGGCGGGCAACACGGTCATCCTCAAGCCTGCGCCCGAGGTGGTGCTCATCGGCTGGGAGTTGATCAATGCACTGTGGGACGCAGGCATTCCACGCGAGGCGTTGCAGTTCGTGCCCACGACCGACGACGCAGTCGGCAAATCACTCGTGACTGATGAACGCGTCGATGCGGTCATCCTCACCGGCGCCTACGAGACGGCGCGCCTCTTCCTTGGTTGGAAGCCGAGCCTGCGACTCTTTGCGGAGACCAGCGGCAAAAACAGCATGATTATCACCGCACTTGCCGACCACGACCAGGCCATCAAAGACCTTGTGTACAGCGCGTTTGGGCACAACGGGCAAAAGTGCTCTGCGGCGAGCCTCGCCGTCCTCGAAGCCGAGGTCTACGACAACCCGGCCTTCCGCCGCCAACTGAAGGACGCCGCACAAAGCTTACACGTCGGCCCAGCATGGGACATCAGCAGCAAGGTCACGCCGCTCATCCGCGAGCCGGGCGACGCGCTAGAACGTGCCCAAACGACACTCGAACCGGGCGAAGAGTGGCTGCTGGAGCCGCAAAAAATCCACGACAACCTGTGGACACCGGGCATCAAACTCGGTGTGAAGCGTGGCTCGTTCTACCACAAGACGGAGTGCTTCGGGCCGGTATTGGGCCTTATGCGAGCACAAAATCTGAAGAACGCCATCGACATCGTCAACGATAGCGACTTCGGACTAACGAGTGGCCTGCATAGCCTCGACGACCGGGAGGTTAGCGTGTGGCGCGAGCGCATCGAAGTGGGGAACGCCTACATCAACCGTGGGACGACCGGCGCTATCGTGCAGCGGCAGCCCTTCGGCGGTTGGAAGCGCTCTGCTTTCGGCCCCGGTGCGAAGGCCGGCGGCCCCAACTATGTCCTCAGCCTGGGCACCTGGGCCGACGACGGCGCAGAAGACTACGCCGAGAGCTACCAAAAAGCCTGGGACACGCACTTCGGTGTGGAACATGACCCCAGCGAGGTGCTCGGCGAAAGCAACGTCTTCCGCTACCGCCCGCTGAAGGTGATGGCCGTTTACGCCACCGCCACCGCCACCGAGTTCGAGGTGGCGCGCGCGCGCGTTGCCGCACAGACCTGCAACGTCCCGCTGGCGGTGTTCATCTCGCCAGAGAGTGACCTGACGATTGCTGGGGCACAATCGCAAACCGAAGCCGAGTTCGCCGCACACATCGAAGACTACGAACGGGTTCGCTTCCTCGGCACACCGTCCAATGCGTTGTATGAAGCCGCGCACGAACATCATGTGCCAATCATCGATGCCCCGGTAACGAGCAACGGTCGGCTGGAACTTCGCTACTACCTGCGCGAACAGGCCATGACGGAAACGCTGCATCGCTACGGCAACATCGTACCGAAGCCGTCGCACTGACATAAAACTTAAGGTATAGTCGGGAATAAGAAGATAACCTTGGCAGGTCAGGGGGGATGATGTCCGACGTATTTGTTTCTTATTCTCGACTCGACGCCACCTTCGGTAAGCGATTACATCGCTGGCTGACCGAAGCAGAGCGCGATGTGTGGATGGACTGGGAGGACATCCCACCGACGGCGGACTGGTGGCAGGAAATCGAAGAGGGCATCAACGCAGCCGATAACTTCGTGTTGATCATGAGTCCAGATAGCATCGGTTCGCCAGTGTGCCAATTGGAAATCCTCACGGCGATCAACAGCGGTAAGCGCATCATCCCGTTGATGCACCGCGACGTCGACCCAGAAACGACGTTTCAGAAGGCAGTCCAGCGCACCCGTGACGACGAAATCGTGCAGAACTTGCTCGGTGCGCACGACCCGCTGGAGCTATGCAAAACCACATGGAGCACACTTGCCCACCTGAACTGGGTGTTCTTCGATAACGAGGCCGACTTCGAGGCCAAGGTGCAAGAGCTAAACGCCATCCTCGATTTGCACCTGGAGCACACCAAGGAACACACCCGCCTGCTCACCCGTGCCATCGAGTGGGACCAGAAAGGCCGCATGCGTGCCCACCTGCTTAGGGGGCGGGAAGTCGAAGAGGCAGCCCTGTGGTTGGCCCAGGCCCAGGGTAAACATCCCAACCCGACCCAGCGCCAAACCGAGTACATTATCGCCAGCAGGCAGAATCAACGGCGTACCATCCTCATTGTACTCGGTGGTGTCGCCACTGCGCTCGTCGTCTCATTGGTACTGGCGACCTGGGCAGGGATAACGTCCATTCAGTTGCGCAGCACCTCTAACGAATTGCGGTTCGCTGCGGCCACACAAGCTGTTAACCAGACCCGAATCGTGGAACTCGTTCGTGAAATTGCCGTGGCGGCAACAGCCGATGCTGTTGTTGCCGCCACCGATGTGGCCTTCAACAACTTTGTGGGCTCACTCGAACCGGCTGCGGTTGTTTTTGCCGATGGAGCGGTGAATGTGCGCAGCGGGCCAAGCCTCGCATTTGGTGTCGTCGCGGGCATTGAGCCGAATGTACCATTGCGTGTTTTAGGGTTTGTGACCACCGAAGGTGAAGGCGAATGGGCCGTAGTACAACTGGAGAACGACGCCACAGGTTACATCCAGGGAGCCTTGGTGGCAACAAACCGTGAGTTGCGTACTGTTCAAACAACGACCGCCGAGATGGCGGCAACACAAGCCTACTTGCTAACCCCTACCGCAACCCGCCCGGTCACCGCCACGGCCCCACCACAGCCGACCGTGACCATCGCCCCAGAACTCGCCAACGCTGGCAGCGGGGTGGCGTTGGGTGATGTGAATGTACGCGCTGGCCCAGGCCTCTTCTTCGATGTTGTTGGGATAGTGGCAGACGGAGATGAGGTGGCGGTAACTGACTTTGTAGAGTCTGAGGACGAAGGAACCTGGATAGAAGTGTTATTGCCAGATGACACGCGTGGATATATTGCTGCCGACGGCGTGATCATCACCGTCTTCCCACAGTTTTAGGGCCATCAGCAAAACGGGTGACCTAGAAAGGTCACCCGCTTGTTATCGTATATTTTTGCGGTCTGGTGATCTAGGATATGCTATCCAGTGCCTCTTCGAGCAGTTGGCACCCACAGTCGAGGTCTTCAGTGTTGACGTTGAGGTGCGGCGAAATGCGGATCACGTTGCCGTACAGGCCACCTTTACCGATTAGCAGGCCCTTGTCCTTGGCAGCCGCCATGAGGTTGGTCGCAAGTTGTGGGGCGGGGGTCTTCGTGCCCGGTTCGACGATTTCCAGGGCTTGCATGAGGCCCATGCCACGCACATCACCGATGAACGCGTGCTTGCCCTGGAAGCGCTCCAGGTGGTCACGCAGGCGCTCCCCCTGCACGGCGCAGTTCGTCGGTAGGTCGTTCTTTTCGATGTACTCGATTGTCGCAAGGGCCGTCGCCATCGTCACGGGGTTACCCCCAAACGTGGAGAAGGTGAGGCCCTGCATGGCATCGGCGACTTCGGGCGTGGCGATTGTCGCGCCGATGGGCGAGCCATTCGCCATCCCCTTGGCAAACGTCATGATGTCCGGTTCGATGCCGAACTGCTCGATGCCGAACCACTTGTGGCCCGTGCGACCCCACCCGGTTTGCACCTCATCGGCGATGAACAGGCCACCCGCCTCGCGCACAATCGGCTCCATGCGCTTGAAGTAATCCTGCGGAGGCACAATGAACCCGCCCACACCCTGTATTGGCTCTGCCATGAACGCGGCGATTTTGCCTTCGGTGACCGTTGCAAGCGTTTCTTCGAGGTCCTGCACGCACAGGTCCACGAGTTGCTCGGCATCGAGACCAACCGGTGCGCGAAAAACATAGGGGTTGCGCACGTGCTTGATGTGCGGGTCGATCACACGGCCCAAGCGCCACGTGCCATGCGCGGTGAGCGTCATCGCACTGAGCGTGCGGCCACTGTAGGCATGGCGCAATGTGATGATGTCGCTGCGACCCGTGTACATGCGGGCGGCGAGGATCGCGGTTTCGTTGGCCTCGCTACCGCTGTTGGTGAAGTACACCTTCTGCAAACGCCCCGGTGTGAGTTCCGCCATTTTTTCGGCCACGCGGACCATAATCTCGTTGATGTACAGCGTCGAGGTGTGCTGCGCCTTCCGGAGCTGCTCCACTGTGCGTTCGGTGATCTCATCGTTGCAATGGCCGACGGAAACGGTAAGCACACCGCCGAAGAAATCGAGGTAGCGGCGGCCTTCGACATCGTGCACCCACTGATCTTTGGCGTGGTCGATGGCGATTGGGTCGTCGCCATAGTACGGATGAACAGCCGGGAACATCACATTGTTATGGCGTTCGACGAGTTCACCCGTGCGGCTCGCAACTTGCATATTAATAGCTCCATAAAAACTTACCGAACATTGTTAGAATTTTAAAGCATTATCAGCATTTGGCCTACCCGGCTTTCGCATTTCTGCGC
>CAYSVE010000406.1:0-5779 GCA_964434365.1 uncultured Anaerolineaceae bacterium
GTCAGATGATCGAAAGCCAGGGAGTGCCCCCCAATGCGGCTGTCGCGATGAATGTGCACGAGGTGCGCGGCGCAACGGTCGGTCGCTTTACCACGACAGCTCCCGCGGGCTTCGCGCCGGAGGCCCCCGGCGGGGCCGAGGCGGCCTTGCTGCCGGTGCAGTTCAGCAACAATATGACCTTCCTCGGCTATGAGACCGACACCATCGAGGATACCTACGAACCGGGGGACATCGTCACCAACATTACCTATTGGCGTGTCGATGGGGAAATCCCTGCCGATTTACGCCTGTTTACGCATGTGTTGTTCGATGCCGAATCCATCATTTCGCAGTCGGATACGATCAGCGTGCTGGCCCGTCGCCTGCAACCGCGCGATGTGTTCATCCAGGTGACGTTTGTGCCCTTACCCGATGCCACGCCCGACGAGACATACCAAATTTCGATTGGTGCGTACGAGCAGCGCGGCAACCGGCGTCTCGCCATCCTCGATGAGGGCCAGCCGCGCGGCAATCGTCTGTTCCTCAACGATATTATGGTGGTTGGGGGGTAGGCGTGTTCGAGTTGGTTTTCCTGGGAACGTCGGCTTCGGCCCCGTCGGTGCATCGCGGGTTGCCGTCGCTGGCCGTGCTCGCCGGTGAATATCGCTTCCTCGTGGACTGCGGCGAAGGCACCCAGCGGCAGATTCTCAAGAGTGGCATCGGCTTCAAAAAGCTGAACAACATTCTCATTACGCACGGCCACCTCGACCATATTCTTGGGCTGGGCGGCCTCACGAGCACCTTCGCCAGTTGGGAAGATGTCTACGAACTCAACATCTGGGGTGGGCGCAGCGCGCTCAACCGCGTCGAACGGTTGTTGTTCGGTGTGGTGCTAGATTTCGAAAACCTGCCGATGGACCTGCGCCTCATCGATTTGAAGCCGGGGACATTCTTCGATGTCGATGCGTTCAGCGTAACGGCCATCGACGTGACACATCGTGGGCGCGATAACTACGGGTTTCTGTTTCAGGAGCCGGACCATCGGCCTTTTCTTGTCGAAAAAGCGGTCGAACTCGGTGTGCCTGCCGGGCCAGAGCGTGGTCAGCTTGTGGGCGGCCAGGCCATCACGCTCGACGACGGAACCGTGATTCAACCGGAAGCTGTGCTGGGGGAGGCCGAACCGGGCAACAAGGTGCTCATCGTCGGCGATACAGGCCGCACCGATAACCTCATGCCCTACGCACAGGGTGCCGATGCAATCGTCATCGAGGCGACGTTTTTACGCGAAGACGTGAGCACGGCGCGGCGCTTCGGCCATTTGACGGCGCACGACGCAGCAACCTTTGCGAAGGATGCCAAAGCCAAAACGCTGATTCTCACCCACGTGTCGCGGCGCTACCGCGAGCGCGACATCATCGAGGAGGCGCGGGCGGTTTTCCCCAATACGTTTGTCGCGCGCGATTTCGACCATTATGTGGTGACGCGTGGCAAAGCGGTGCAGCGTAATCCGCAGAAGGATAGCCAGGGGGACGAGTGACCCCGTCCCCTTTCAGTGTAACGCAGGGCTACTGTGTTGCCGCTTCCAGGTGTGTTGCCTTGGCCTGTTGCAGGGTGTTGCGGAACTGGTCAAGGTGGCTATCCATGTGGGCAAAGCCAGAAAGCAGCGCGGCCTGCGCGTTCAACTTACCGAAGAACTTGGCCGCTTTCTCCGACAAGTCGCGGTAGACGTCCAGGCGGGGTTCGTCCGGCCATGTGTCTAGGTAAGCAAGAACGATGCGACGACTCTCTTCGAGGCGCTGACGGGCCTTATCTACCGTGTCGATTTCGCGCCAGTCGGTTTCTGTGCGAATGCGCCCGCCCATTTCGATGCCGCGCGCGAGCAGCGAGCTAAACACGGCCCCTTCTTCGTTGGTGGCGGTGGTGTGGGCCACAAGGTGCCCCAGCGTCCAGCCGATGTGCTGCTCGGCCTCGGTGGCGGCGTGCGGGTCGTGGGCGTCGGGGTCGTATGGTTCGAACACGATGTCCGCATCGGAGGCCTCATCGAGTATGCCCGCCACGATGTCGTAGAGGTGGTTGGTTTCGTCGCGTAGGTCTTGCAGCGTCAGGTCTTTGGCAAGTTCGTAAATCTTCACCTCAGCGTTTTCGTGGTAGCGGGTGTAGTCAACAGGCATGATCAGTCATCTCCTTGGTGTTCATTCGAATCCCCTATAAACCTACAGACGACGCCTGTTCGTGAAGTCTTTCCCGGTTGCCTCGGTCAGTTTGCCGTCTGCGAGGTGATACACATCGCCACCGAAGCGCTCGATGAAGCGTCTGTCGTGCGATACGGCAACCACAGGGCCGGGGAACGCCGCCAGGGCGTCTTCCAGGCTTTCGACGACATCGAGGCTAAGGTGATTGGTGGGTTCGTCTAGCAGGAGGAGGTTCGCCTGCTGCCCTACCACACACGCAAGCCGTAACTTGCGCTGCTGCCCCACGCTGAGTATGTTCACCGGGGTCGCGAGTTGGTCGTAGTGGGTGAAGAACCTGTAGGCCAGCAACTCGTTGACGGCGGTCGCCTCGTCGTTGGGTACCACCTCGCGGTAAACCTCGACGACCGACTGCACAGGCGGATTCGGCCACACCTGCGGCAAATACCCGATGCGAACTGTCGGCGCAGTGTAGATCCTCCCCCCAATCGGTTGCTCGATGCCAGCAAGTACGTTCAACAGGGTGGTTTTGCCGCTACCGTTCGGCCCGGTGAGCATGACGCGGCTACCGGGTTCGATGTTCAGCGATACACCATCCAAAACCGTTCGGTCGTCGTATTGCACGCAGATGCCTTCAGCAGTAAGTGGCGTTTTGCCGCGCAGCATCGCCGGGTCGAAGTTCGGCGCGAATGCGATGGGCCGTGGTGGTTTCGGTACCGGGTCGGCCTCGATGCGCCGTAGTCGTTCCTCGACGTTGTGCACATTCCGCGCGATGGTGGCCTCTTTCTTCTGTTCGAACCCCTTGCGCAGCAATTTGTCGTTGTCGCGCGGCGCTCGATTATTGTGTCCAACGTCGCGTGCTTTGGTTTTGATCGCCTGCCTAAGCGTGATGATTTCCTCTTGTTGTTCGGCGAATTCGTTCTCCCATTGGGCGCGGCGGAGTGCCCTTTGTTCCGCATAGGCGTCGTAGTCGCCACGGAAGATGTGAACCGCACCCCGGTCGACTTCGACGATCGTATCTACCGTTTGGTTGAGGAACACGCGGTCGTGCGAGACGGCCAACACCGTCCCCCGGTAGCCGCGCAGATAGCTTTCCAGCCAATCGAGTAATGCCACATCGATGTGATTCGTTGGCTCGTCGAGGAGTAACAGCGGTGGTTGTTGGATGAGCAGCGTCGCGAGGCCCAACCGTGTTCGCTCTCCACCGGATAAATCGCCCAGGCGATGCGCGCGTGGATGATCGGCAATGCGCAAATTGGTGAGCACCTCTGCCAGCCGTTGATCGATTTCGTATCCATCGGCGGCATCGAACTGGTCGGTTGCCGTGTCGTAGGCCTCCATCACCGCGTCGAGGTCGGCGGTGGGGTCGGCCATTTGCGCTTCAAGGTCGCGGAGTTGGGCTTCCAGCGCACGGACGGGCGCGAGGGCGTCGTCTAGGGCATGTTCGATGGTTTGGTGTGGGTCGTAGGGTGGGTCTTGGGGTAGGTAGCCGAAACGGCTCGGTAGATGAATGCTCCCGCCATCGGGGGCAATTTCGCCAGCGATGAGGCGCAGCAGCGTCGTTTTGCCCGCACCATTTGGGCCGACGATGCCGACCTTCTGGCCGGTGTTGATGTTGAGTTGGGCGTTATCGAGGACGGTGAGAGGGCCGTAGCTCTTGGATAAATTCGTGACGGTCAAAGACATACGTTCGTGCTCCTTGGTGTGTGTGTTTGGCAAAAAGTTGGAACATCGACTGCGTATGTGTTGTCATCGGAATACCTCCTGATTGGTAAGTAACAGTTTCAGCATACGGCTTTTGCGTGACCTGTCAACGATCTAATACCGATTTTATGTCCATCTTTTGAGGTGGCATCGTTGGGCCTGCTATAATGAGGCGTACTTAGTATTGACCACCTGGAGCAAAACTCATGGCAAAGGAATACGATGTCGTCGTGCTGGGCGCAGGGCCTGGAGGCTACGTTGCGGCCATTCGCGCGTCGCAACTTGGGCTGAAGACGGCTATTGTCGAAAAGAAATACTGGGGCGGTGTATGCCTCAATGTAGGCTGCATCCCCAGTAAGGCGCTACTCCACAACGCCGAACTCGCACACATCGTCACACAAGAGATGGACACCTACGGCTTCGAAATCGAGGGCCAGGTGAAGCTGAACTATGAGAAGGCCTACAAGCGCAGCCGCCAGGTGAGTAACCGCCTCGTGAAGGGCGTGCAGTTCCTGATGAAGAAGAACAAGATTGACACCTACGATGGCTGGGCAACCCTCACCGACCAGCACAATATGTCGATCGAACTCAACGAGGGTGAAACCGAGCAACTCACGTTCAAGAACCTGATTATCGCTGCCGGTGCCACCGACCGCCTCATCCCCGGCACCCAACTCAGCGAGCGCGTCGTCACCTACGAAACGCAGATCATGGAAGACAACCTGCCGGAGAGTATCATCATCGCTGGTGCAGGCGCTATCGGCACCGAGTTTAGCTACATCATGGCGAACTACGGCGTCGATGTAACCGTCGTCGAATTCCTGGATACGATGCTGCCCCTCGAAGACGAGGAAGTCTCGAAGGAATTGATGAAGATTTACAAGAAGATGGGCGTCAACATCATGACGGGTACGCGTGTCGAGGGTATCGACGACAGCGGCGATAAGGTCAAGGTGACGGTGACCGACCCGGATGGGAATCAGCAGACGCTTGAGGCCGATAGGGTATTGCAGGCCATCGGCTTTAAACCACGCACCGAAGGATACGGCCTGGAAAACACGGGTGTTGCGCTCACCGACCGTGGCGCAATCGACATCGACGGGCACATGCGCACGAACGTGCCGCACATCTACGCCATCGGTGATGTAACCGCTAAGCTGATGCTAGCGCATGTGGCCGAGGCGATGGGCGTCATCGCTGCCGAGGCTATCGCCGGGCAGAACCCGCCGGAACTCGAATACAAGATGATGCCCCGCGCGACCTATTGCCAGCCACAGGTGGCGAGCTTCGGCTACACCGAGAAGGAAGCTCGCGAACTCGGCTACGACATCAATGTGGCGAAGTTCCCCTTCCAGGCGAACGGCAAGGCACTCGGCCTCAACGATTACGCCGGGTTCGTCAAGCTCATCAGCGATAAGAAGTACGGCGAAATGCTCGGCGCGCATATGATCGGCCCGAACGTGACCGAATTACTGCCGGAACTCACGTTGGCGCGCGTCGCCGAACTGACGCCGGAAGAAATCTCGCGCAATGTCCACGCCCACCCGACGCTCAGCGAGGCCATCAAGGAGGCCGCACACGGCCTCGAAGGCCACATGCTGAACTTGTAGGTCCAATACACGATTTGCGGCGGGGTACATCGAATCGGTGTGCCCCGTTTTTGATTCTACCGGGCTGTATTTCGTTGGCGCGCGGCTTCGAACAGAATCACGGCTGCCGCCATCGCCGCATTGAGTGACTCTGTCTCGCGAGCCATGGGTATCATCACGGAGCCGGTCGCAGTAGCGCGCGCTTCGTCTGTGGCGCCGTGTGCCTCGCTGCCGATAATGAGTGCCCACGGGTTACTGGGCCATACCACGTCGGCATAGCTGAGTGTTGCAGCACCATCGGCAAGGTAAACCCGGCCA
>CAYSVE010000407.1:0-5762 GCA_964434365.1 uncultured Anaerolineaceae bacterium
ACCCCCTCGCCCAACGATCGCTCCGATGCGTTCATCGTCGAGGATGGCCCATCCGACAATGACGGCAGTGGCGGTAGCTCCAGCGAGGGTGACAGCGGCAGCGATACCGAAGGGAACAGCACCGGCAGCACTGCCAGCAACCAGGGCAACGACGGTGAAAACAAGTTTGGTTGCGATGGCCGTGACAACTCGTGCAACGCGGGTGGTGGCAACGGCAATGCGAATGGCCAGGGCAACGGTCGCAACTAGCTAACGAACTTGCACGGTGGCCCCGTCGGTAACCAGATGCACCGGGCCATCGTGCTCAGCAGTGCTGAAGAGCGGCACCTCGCCCAAACTCGTGAGCAAATCAGGGTTGGGGCCGGTGCCTGCCGCATCGGTTTGTAGCAGAAGCACCTGCGAAGCCGCCGCATCGTAGAACGCAAAATCGAGCGTGCGCGCTCGCCCGGCCCCTGGCAATTGCATCACACTTGCGACGGGCCACTCCCCGGCAGCCAACAGCGCAGCCTGCCCGCCTGTGCTCAAATCTCCCGTGAGCAAAAACGAGACATCGCCGTACGTCAGGCGCAGTACGACCGCGTGGGTATCCAGCGAATCGGTGAGTTCGGGCTGCGCCTGTGGATTCAACACTTCCAGCAGCACGCCGTCATCGGTGGTGAGGGTATCACCCGCGCGGACGATATGCTGCGGGTAGGGTGCAACGGCAGCCGTGAGCGCGTCGAAGTCGTCGCCGAGGTTCGGCTGGCCATTGCTGAGCACCACCCCCGCCCGATAGCGGTTTAGCACAGCAGGCAACGCACCGTAGTGAATCGGGTCGGGTTGGGTGACGACGACGACTTCGATTTCGCGGTCGTTGAAGGGCAGGCGGTCACCGATTTGCGTGAGCAACCGCGCCGGGAAGCGCCCACCATCGACGAGGATGTGCGCGCCGCGCGGCGTTTGGACGAGCACGCCGTTGCTATCGCCGACATCGAGCAGCCACAGGTGTAAGTTGCCATCTGGCCTGCTGCGGGCCAATGCGACGAGTAGCCCCGCCATCACGATGGCCGCGAGTGTCATCGCGCCGAAAACCGCCCGCGACCGAACGACACGCGCCAACCTCAGCCCCCACGACGGCTGCGATGCTTGCAATATCGCCCCCACGATAATCACCCCCATAAACGCCACGACCGGCTCGGCATCGGCGTAGTACACGACCTCTGCGCCCGGTAAATTCGCAAAAAAGCGCACCACGCCGATCGTCCACGCTAGCAGGCCCATCACAAACCAGTAGAGCACCTGCGCGAGCGGCGTGTACACAAAGGCAATCGCCGTCGCAGCCAGGCCGACGATCAACACTGCCGCCTGCACCGGCACGATCAACAGGTTGACCGGGATTTGCACGAGCGATACCCGGCTGAAGTACAACGTCGTCAGCGGCAACGTGGTGACGAGGGCCGCCGCCGTCACGGCAACGGGTTCGCGCAATAACGTGCTTAGCCAACCGGCAATGCTTTTCGGGTACGCCCGCACGAGGAAGGCATCGAGCCAGCGCGAAAACGGGTCGGCAAACAGCGCGAGGCCCATCGTCGCGAAAAAGCTGAGTTGGAAGCTGACGCTCCCCAGCACGCGCGGGTTAAGCGCGCTCATCATCACGGCGACGAAGGCCAACGACGCGGGCACGTATGTCTCGCGCTTGAGCGACTGCCCTACGATGAGCACGCCGCTCATCACCGCCGCGCGGACGACCGCCGCCCCACCGCCGACGAACACGGTGTAAACGGCGATGACCCCAAGTGCGATCGCCGCAGCGGGGCCGCCTTCGACGCCCGTGGTACGCAAAACCGCCATCACGGCCCCGGCGAGAATGACCATGTTGAAGCCACTAATCGCGACGATGTGGGCCGCACCCGTCGCAGCGAAGTCTGCGTTGAGGGCATCGGAGATGCCACGCTCGTTGCCCAACAGGATGCCCGTCAGCAGGCCCGCCGCCGGTTCGGGCACCATCGTGACGATGTGGTTTTGCGCCTGCGCTTTGATATCGAGGAGCGACGCAAACAGCGGGTTTCCACCGCCGCTTTCCAGCACCTCGACGGCGGTATTGCGCATGACGCTGAAAACGCGCTCACGCGCGAGGTAATCGGCATAGGAGAAGGTGTCGATTTCGCCGGGGGTGATGAGGTTGCCCGTCACGCGGACGGCGTCGCCGTAGGCTACAGGGGCGATGCGGCGCGCCCGCACCAGCACACGGCCGTCGATGGGGAGCACTTGCCCGGCCTGTTCGACCGTATCGACAGCGAGGATAAATTGTACACGGTCGTCGCGCACATCCGGCGCAGAGACGATGCGCCCTTCTAGCGAAAGGCCACCGCTGTTGTTATAGGCTGCGACCTCGCTCGTCGTCGGCACGAAGGTCGTGCGTAGGCCACCGAGCGTAAACGCCAGCAGCGCGATGCCCGCCCACCGGCGGTCGTCCCACCACAGCGCGCAAACGACCAGCGCGGCGAGCGCCAACCCACCCCAGATAAGGGCGGGGCCGCTGAGAAGGAGGCCAGCTACCCAGCCAAGCGCAACGACGACCAGCCGCACGGGCTAGCCGTTCTGCTGGCGCTTCGGGTTCGGCTGTGCTTCTACGTCGACGAGTTCGTCCTGGGTCTGTTGGGCCTGCGGCTGCGCCGGGGGTGCGAAACGCTGCCCCTGCACGACCTGCGGCTGTTGTTGCGGCGGATGCGCGCCGTGGTTAACGTGCTGGATGCCCGCCCCCACTTCGCGGCTGGCGCGGTCGAGTTGGGCGCGCAAGTTGGTGAGCACCTGTAGCACGTAGCGATCCGCCTCGGCGGTGATGGCAGCCGCATCCTGCCGGGCCTGCTCCACGATGTTGGCAGCGCGGTTCTGCGCGGCCTGGACCGTGGCGTCGTTGTCGAGCAGTTGTTCGCCCTTGTCACGCGCCATCGAGACGACGCGGGCGGCCTCTTCGTTGGCCTGGGCGATGACGCGGTCGCGCTGCCCCAGGATACGCGCGGCCTTCTCGATTTCTTCGGGGATGGAAATGCGCATCTGGTCGATGATTTCCAGGGCACGCTCTTCATCGATGAGGGTGTACTTACTGAACGGCATGTGCCGCCCCTCGTCGATCAAATCCTCTAGCCGGTCAACAAGATGTTGAATATCCATGTGGCTGCCTCTCTCTCTACCTAATCCCGTATGCTGATGGAGTACCCGGGGCTGCCTTTGCCCTGTTGCAGTTCGGCGAAGCGCTGTGCAAGCCGCGCTTCGACAAACGGCGGCACCATGCTACTCACATCGCCGCCCAGCTCGGCGATCTCCCGCACCATGCTGGAGCTAATGTGTAAATGCTTTTCGTCGGACATGATGGCGATCATCTCGATGTCCGGCGCGAGCTTCTTATTGGCGACCCCCATGCGGAATTCCAATTCGAAATCGGAAAACACGCGTAGGCCGCGAATAAGGGCCATAGCCCCTACGCGCTGGGCGTAGTTTACTGTAAGTTCCGAATATTGCGCAACTTCTATGTTATCGTAGGCCTTAAACGCCTCCTCGGCCATCGCCTGGCGGTCATCGGCATCGAACAGCAGGCGTTTTTTCGGCATGGCATACACCGCGACGATGACCCGGTCGAACAGGCGTGCCGCCCGCGCGGCGATGTCGATATGCCCGTTGTGGATCGGGTCGAGGGATGCTGGGTAGACGGCAAGGCGCTCCATAGGTCGTCCTTTGTTACAGACTAATGCTCAATTGTACGCATTTATCACGCGCGGCGCACATGGGCTTGCACTTTACGAACCATCGACCAATTGCCTTAACTCACGTCGCTGCGCGCGTCGATGATTTGCTGCACGCGCTGGCGCAACAGGGCGTGTTCTTCGGCCTCTAGCCACAGGTCGTCGGCGTAGATCGTCTTCGCCTCGCGCTGCGATAGCGATACCATTTCCGGGTCCATCGTCTCCATCAACTGGAGCTTGTTGCCGCCGCTCTGGCTCACACCGAGCAAGTCGCCAGCACCGCGTAGCCGCCAATCGATCTCGGCGAGCTTGAAGCCGTCGGACGTGAGTTCCATCGCAGCGAGGCGCTGCAACGACACATCGATGTGCCCGGTGAGCGCTTCGAGCTTGGCAAGGGCTTCGTCGACGTCGGTGTCGTCTGTCGGGTTGAGGATGCCCTCGCTGGTGAGCATCTGCACCTCGGCATCGTTGAACTTTTTGTCGGGTATCAGCAAACAGTAGCCGGGGTGCTGTCCGCGCCCCACCCGCCCACGGAACTGGTGCAACTGCGACAAGCCGAAACGGTTCGCGCCTTCGATCATCATCACGCTGGCGTTGGGCACGTTCACGCCTACCTCGGCAACAGAAGTCGTCACGAGGATGTCGTAGTAGCCCTCGCCGAAGGCATACATGGCCTCGTCTTTTTCGGCGGGCTTCATGCGACCGTGCAGCAGGCCCACATTGTACCGGTGGAACACGTCCTTGAGCCGCTCGAAGGCGTCGAGGGCCGCTTCGGCCTCGATGGTTTCGCTGGCCTCAACAAGCGGGTGCACGATGAACGCCTGCCGCCCTTTTTCCATCTGCGCTTCGATGAAATCGTAGACCTGTTCGCGCTCCACCGGTTGGCGAATGCGCGTCTTCGTGGGCGTGCGGCCCGGCGGCATTTCATCGATGACCGAGAGGTCGAGATCAGCGTAGAGTGTGAGCGCCAGCGTGCGCGGAATCGGCGTGGCCGTCATCACGAGCAGGTGCGGGTTCTCGCCTTTGCCGCGCAGTGTGCCGCGCTGCTCCACACCGAAGCGGTGCTGCTCATCGATAATTGCCAGCCCCAAATCTGCAAATTCCACACCTTCCTGGATCACGGCGTGCGTGCCGATGACGACATCGATAGTGCCGTCGGCCAACCCGGCGTACACGCGCTCGCGCTCGGCTTTGGCGATGGCACCTGTCAGCAGGGCCACTACTGGCTTGATGCTGCCGGGCATCGCCTCTAGCGTTTCGCTCACGCCGCGATAGTGCTGCTCTGCGAGGATACCAGTGGGGGCCATCAGCGCGGCCTGTTTGCCGTTGGCGAAGGCCATCGCCAGCGCAATTGTCGCGACGGCGGTTTTACCGCTGCCGACATCGCCCTGAATAAGGCGGTTCATCGGCACGTCGAGGCCCACATCGCGCCGAATATCGTCTACGGCGCGTTGTTGTGCGCCCGTGAGGTCGTAGGGGAAGGCCGCCTCGATGAACTTGTCGAGGAATTCATCGGCAACTTCGAGAGCCTGGGCGGGCACCGACTGCCACTCGCGCCGATTGCCGAGGATCGCGAGTTGCATCAACAGCAGCTCATCAAAGACGAGCCGACGACGCGCGTGCATCAGGTGATCGTGGCTTTCGGGGAAGTGGACGTTGCGCAGCGCCCAGCCGAGGTCGGCCAGTTCGCCCCGGTCGAGCGTGGCTTCGGGCACGTAATCCGGTAACTTCTCCGACCAGTATTGCACCGCGTCGCGCATCAACTTGCGGAAGCGGCGCGGGTTGAGGCCCTTGGTGAGGCGATACACCGGCACGATGCCGATGGTGTGCAGGTTATCGCCGTCGAGGTGCTCCCACTCCGGGCTGCTCATTTGCAGCCGCTTGCCGTACACACTGGTCTGCCCACTGACGACGATCTGCTGGCCTTCTTTAATTTGCCGAATGAGGAACTGTTGCCCGAAGAAGATCAGGCTCAGGTCGGCAGTGCCATCGTCGAGCACACACGCGACTGCCTTGACTGAAAGCCTAAACCGTCAGCGC
>CAYSVE010000408.1:0-5755 GCA_964434365.1 uncultured Anaerolineaceae bacterium
ACTTCTTCATCACCTCGGCGGATTGCAGGACGAACGGCAGAATGAGTTCACCCGCGCCGAACTTATCGCCGACTTCCTTCATGGCAGGCAGAAGCGTGTTATTGAGCACCCACACGGGGTCGTTGCGTGTGAGGCAGTCGTCGATGAGTGCTTCGACGCCGTCCTTCTTCCGGTGCACGATTTGCCAGTGTAGCGCCTCTTCGGCGGTCATATCGGCAGTGGGGTCTACCGCTTCGGCATCTGCGAGGTCGACCTCGTTTTGCTCGAAGTACTGGATGAAGCGTGGCAATGCGTCGGCATCGGTGTTGAAGATGAGATCGTTGGGGACCTTGCGCTGCTCGTTCTCGATTTCGGCGTAGGGCTTGATGTGTGCCGGGTTCACGATAGCCATGTCGAGGCCAGCCTGCACCGCATGGTACAGGAATACACTGTTCAACACGCTGCGCGCGCCCATCCCCACACCGAAGCTGACGTTGCTCACGCCGAGTGCAGTGAGCACACCGGGGATGTGCTCCTTGATAAGCCGGATCGCCTCGATGGTTTCGACGGCGTCGTTGCGAAGCTCCTCCTGGCCGGTCGTCAGCGGGAAAGTGAGCACATCGAAGATGAGGTCGCCGGGGCGCATACCGTACTCGTTCACGGCGATGTCTGTGATGCGCTTGGCAATTTCGAGCTTCTTTTCGCGGGTGTGGGCCATGCCGTCCTCGTCGATGGTCATCGAGAGGACTGCCGCGCCGTACTTTTTGCAAAGCGGCAAAATCTCGTCGATACGATCGCGCCCGTTTTCGAGGTTGTTGCCGTTGACAACCGCCTTACCGGGGTACAACGCCAACGCCGCCTCGGCGACGTCGGCCTCGGTGGTATCGATGATAAGCGGCACTTCCACGGCCATCGAAAGCTTCTTGACGAGCTTTTCCATCTGCTCAAGTTCGTCGTCGCGCTCGGTGAGGGCCACGCACACATCGAGCATGTGCGCGCCGCTCTCCACCTGCCCCACCGCAATTTCGACGAGGCTGTCGTAGTCATCGGCGAGCAGCAAGCGCTTCACCTTACGCGACCCCTGGCTGTTCACACGCTCACCGATAAGCGTCGGCCCGGGGTTGTTGACCATCTGCGCGGCGGTCATGCCGCTGCTGGCCTGCGGCGAGGGGGGCAGCAGATTGCGCGGGCCGGGCTTCTGGCGTTGTGCCTTGCCCGCCAACAGGTCTTCGTAGCTGTGACCATGCACCTTGCGGTACAGCAAATCGAGGTGCTGTGGCCCGGTGCCACAGCCCCCGCCGCCGATGTTCACGCCCCACTTGGCGAACTCGCTCACCATATCGCTGAACGGTTCTGGCTCCATCGGGTAGACGGCCTCGCCATCGACGTTGATGGGCAGGCCCGCATTCGGCAGCACAGAAATCGGCAGCGGGCTGCGCTCCACGAGGTATTGGATGGGCTGGCGCATGTACTCCGGCCCGGTAGAACAGTTCATACCGATGGCATCGATGGGCAGCGCTTCGAGCGTGACCAAGGCAGCAGCGACATCGGTGCCGAACAGCATACGGCCACTGGTATCGAGCGTAATTTGTACCTGTACCGGCACCCGTACACCTGCCTCGGCAAAATACTGGTTGATGCCGTGTACAGCCGCCTTCAATTCGAGGATGTCCTGGCCGGTTTCTAGCAGGAGAACATCTGCGCCGCCTTCCACGAGGCCTTGCGCCTGCTCGCCGAAGAGGGTCGCAAGTTCCTCGAAGGTCACATTGCTGAGGTCGGGATCGTTGCCACTGGGCAGCTTACCGCTCGGCCCCATGCTACCCGCTACAAAACGCGGAATCCCGGTCTCGGCTTCGAAGCGGTCGCAAATGCGCCGCGCAAGAGACGCTGCCGCGCGGTTGACCTCCAGCACGCGGTCGCCGAGGCCGTACTCATCGAGGGTGTAGCGATTGCTACGGAAGGTATCTGTCTCGACAACTTCGCTACCCACGGCCAGGAACGAGGCGTGAATCTCCTCGATGACATCGGGCCGGGTGATCACGAGGTAGTCGTTGCAGCCGTCGTACTGCTCACCGCCGAAATCGTCGACGGTCAGGTTATAAAGCTGGATACTCGTCCCCATGGCACCGTCGTAAATAACGACATGATCTTCTATGGCATCCAGGTAACGGCGGTTGGTGTGGTCGGTCGGTTTGGGCATGGTGGCCTCCTCACTAACTATAGAATTTATCGGCTGCCCACTGCTGGGCATTCGTGTGTGTATACTGGCGAAGTTTGTCGAGCGAGCGAGCATCACGCATGATGTGATCGTGGTAGCGGTTCTGCCACACGATCAACTTAGGCTGGTTAAGCACCTCACGTACACGTTTCGTCACGGCGGGTTTGTAGGGGCGAATGATGACGCTCAGCGATCCGGCTTGTGGACGAATGTGCGTACTATGCGTCAGGCACCCACAACGGCGATAATTTGCGACACATCCCAGGGTGGGCCAAGCGTCAGGTCCGCGAAATCCGTCAGGCGCTCAGCAACATACGGGAAGCATTCGTCGGTGCGTTCATCGACCAACGCCACGGTCGTCACATCGACGGGCCGCGAACTGCCCTCAACGAGCGACGCGAGCACGCGGTCAAGCGCGTCTGGGACTGCCTGCGGCGAGGCTGTGAGAATCGCAAATTCGCCATCGAGCTTGGGCACGGAACTGTAGAGCGTCCCCGCCACGGCACAGCACACACAACCGCCTCGGATCGGTGTGACGTCGACCGCTTCTGGCAACGTAAGGTTGGCGTTGTCGAGCACGGGTGCGTGATAGTGCGAGGCAAGCGTCGCCGCCAGCCCGGCCTTCTCGATAATGGGGAGTCCGGTGAGCACAATGAGTTTCATCGGTTTACAAAAGCCTCGATACTATCGGCCAGCTTGAGCCACAGGGCGGTATCCGTCGCGGCGATGTCCTCGTCGGTCCAGAAGGCGAGCGCAATTTGTGGGTCTGCGCCGGTACGATAGGACTGCCATCGGGCGGGCCGGGGACCGAACCACCGCTCGACCAAATGCGCCATAATGCTATTCACGCACGCACTCACGAGAAACCCGAGCCGTGCCTCACGCTGATTGCGGTCGTCGGTGCCCTGGTAGATGTCGTACAGGGCCTTCAAGAAATTGGCCGTGCCCGGCGTGGAAAATTCCTGGAAGGCCTGTTTAATCGCCTGTTCGTCGGGCTTCACGCCGTTGAGCACAATTTGCCGAACCATCGTGCGCGCCCAGGTTTCGTCTGGGTGGTAGCGCTCGAACGTATCGGCGTAGGCATATGCGCATTCTGCGGTTACACCCAGCGCGGCAATAAACTCCATCCCCATGAACAACTTCTTCAGAACAAACTGCTGCCGGTCGGCGTCGCGTTCGCGGGCCGCTGCGCGCAGGTCCTGCAAATCCGGTTGAAAGCTCACAGTGCGGAATGTCCTCTTATCGATCAATTCAGGATCAGCGCAAGAGCCGCCCATGGGGGCCGCAGGGACGCGCGCCCGCGCGTCCGCTGTGCCCCAGCGGGCAACGTGATACGTTGCCCCTGCGGCCCCTACAACCGTTCGACTGCTTCTACCGCCAACCAGAACAGTTTCTCGCGCGTGCTGGCCTGCCCATGATCCCAATTACGATGGTCCCACGTTTCACCGCTGAGGTCATCACCGCCGTAAAGCATTTGCCCGAACGGCACATCACGGAACTGCGCAATCGCAAAGAAGGCCGCCGCCTCCATTTCCACGGTCAGGCACCCTTCGTCCCGGCGTTGCTGAACCTTGGCTCGGGTCTCACGGTACGGTGCGTCGGTGGTCCAGGTTTTACCCTTTTGATACGGCACCCCATGCGCATTCAACGTCGCCTCGATGGCAGCGACACCCGCTGGTACTTGCATAACCTCGCGCGAGGGCGGCAGATAATGATAGCTTGTCCCTTCATCGCGAACGGCAGCGGTGGGAACCACCACATGTCCAAGGCCGACCGCCTCATCGAGCGCACCGGCTCCGCCACAGGCGACGAACTTGCGTCCACCGTGGGCGATAAGCTCTTCGAGAAAAGACCCCGCTAGCGGTGCACCCACACCGGGGTGGCAAATTGCGACGGTCTCGCCACTGTCAGTCGTAAGCGAGTAAACCGGGTTTTTGCCGATTTCACTATTGAGCTTCGTGATCACCGGCAGCTCGCGGCATACGGCATCGATCACCTCGGCGAAAAAGCACAGCACGACCCGGCCTGGCATCGTTTCGAGCGGTTTGTGAATGATGTCCGCTTCGATGATGGCGGAACGCGACGGATCAAACTCTAAGATGGGGTAGGGATTCATGGCATTACCTCACGCATCGGTTATCAGAATACAAAACGCCTCCGGGGTAGAGGCGGGTGAGGTCGCTTTCGTTGGACTGCACACTCATCGCCCGAACACTGTCCGGCGGCGTTGGCACCTTCCCGACGCTTCGGGGGTTGCCGCAGCGTCTCTGGGCCGTTACCCTCTGCTGCTCTTGATGAGATTCGGCCAAATCGTAGCAGAAAACTGCGTAACGTGTCAACAGTCACGGTGTTTGTGCATATTGTACTGATGCTCCTTTGTGAATTCGTTCACATCGTGTTAAAGAAATCATTGATTTAGTGTGTATAATAGTGTTAGCCGAGATGAGGGGAGTTACCCATGCAACAAAACGTCATTGTCGCGGTCTTTCCGTCACGTAGCATTCTGATCAAAGCGTTGGACTATATTCAGGAGCTAGACCTCGTCGACCTAGAGCATGCTTCAGTCGTCATGAAGTCCGAGGATGGGCGTGTCGTCTTCATGGACGACAACTTAGGTGCAGCCGAAGGTGGGCTGCTAGGTAGCGGTTTGGGCAGCCTGCTCATGCTGGGCGGCGTCGGCCTACTCGGTGCTTTCTCGCTACCGACCCTGTATATGGTGCTCACACTGCTTGTTGCCATCGGCATCGGCGCAGGTATCGGTAACCTTGTGGGGCGCTTTGTTGCCGGGTCGTTGACGATCAACCTGAACTTCAAAACCGACGACGCCAACCGTGCGATCAATGCAATTGGCGATAGACTGCAAAGCGGTCATCACGCGCTACTACTAACGGTGAAGGACACCGCAGCTTTGCTGCCGCGCCTGCGCGATGACCTGCGCGGCTACCGGGCCGAACTCGTGATGCCGCTCTTCGATGCGCTGGCGAAGGCCAGCGACGAAGCCTAACACGCAAAACAACCTGCGGGAAATCCCCTGTTGCCTCACGTCTCGATTGGACGTGGGGCTTTTGCGTTTCCGCGCTACAATTGGGTTAATTTCCTGAAACGAGAACATCAACCCCATGGACGACAAACAGATTCCGGGTCTCATCGACCATACCCTGCTTAAGCCAACCGCCACACCGGACCAGATTCGCACCCTGTGCGACGAAGCCCTGGAGTATAAGTTCGCCAGCGTGTGTGTGAACAGCAGCTACGTGCCGCTTGCTGCCGAAAAGTTGGCTGGTAGCGAGGTGAGCGTGTGCACGGTGGTGGGTTTTCCGCTGGGTGCAATGAACGCCCGGGCCAAAGCCCACGAGGCCCAACTCGCCATCGGCGACGGTGCAACCGAAGTCGATATGGTGTTACACATCGGTGCGCTGAAGGCCCGCGAACTCAAGATGCTCCACCACGACATTGCAACGGTGGTGCTCGCCTGCCACGCCGAGGACAGCGTGCTGTGCAAGGTCATCATCGAAACGGCGCTGCTCGATGACGAGGAGAAAACCATCGCCTGCCAGG
>CAYSVE010000409.1:0-5746 GCA_964434365.1 uncultured Anaerolineaceae bacterium
GACAGCCCGGAGGGCAACACCCTCGCCTCGTACATCCAGGCGGTGGAACTGCCGTCCACGGGCACCTATTCGATTCTAGCATCGCGCTTCAACGACCCGTCGAACCCCACGACGGGCACCTTCGAATTGACATTGACGCTGGTTGCTGCGGGGTCACCGGGCCTCAACACCGTCTTCGAACCCGCCGCCGTGGGGTCACTGCGCATCGGTGACGCCGTTACGGATACCCTGGACCGCAATACCTACGCCCGCCCGTACACCTTCGATGGGCAGGCCGGGCAACGCATCGGTATCGATATGCGCCGAATATCCAACAACCTGGACCCGTACCTTATTCTGCTAGACCCTGACGGCCACGAAATCGCGCGCAACGACGACGCCAACGACGACGTCGCTGTGTCGGCCCTTTCGAATATCGAACTCCCGCGCGATGGTCAGTATGTCATCGTCGCGACACGCTACCGGCAGGCATACGGCACGTCCACCGGCGATTTCGAACTTACGGTGAAGCCCCTGAACAGCACTGCGCCGGGAATCCCACCTGGGCAGCGTATGACCTACGGCGAAACCCTCACTGCGGACATTACCGCCGATGTGCCCAACCGGGTGTTCACGTTCGAGGCCGAACAGAGCGATGTCGTCAGCATTGCAGTGACGTCGCTCGCCGCCGCCCTCGACACCTCGGTAACGCTGACCGACGCCGCCGGTAACGTCATCGCGTGGAACGACGACATCGATGTGACCGCAGGGCAATACGACTCGGCGCTGAGCGAAATCCCTATTCCGCAGGCCGGGGTATACAGCGTCGTCGTGTCGCGGTTCGGCGATGGCACCGGGCGCTTTGCCATCACACCCACGTTGGACCGTCGGCAAACAGCAGGGGGGAACGAGCGGATTACGCTCGCGTACTTCGACCCGACGATTAGCGGCAGATTGGCCGACGAGGGTTTGGGCACCGCGTCGAGTTATCTCATTGGCGAGGTGTACGATTCCGAGGCCGACGATGACGTCGCCATCCAGGCAATTCTGACGTTCTACCTGCCACCGCTCGAAGCAGGTGAGCAGGTTAGCGAGGCGTTGCTGGTGTTGGCAGGGTGTGTCGAACGGGGTAACGGCTTCGCCGATGTCAGCAGCATCAGCATTTACGCCGATGAGTACGGCTTCCGATCGAACGATACGCCGTACCTGCCGTCGAACGCGGCGACGCTCATTACCTCGGCGACGGCCTGCAACAGCATCGACCTCACCTCAACGGTAACAACGGCCTACGCGTCGGGCGCAGGCCGTGTGCAGTTGCGTCTTGTGCCGGGGGCCGTTACCGCAAACGCCCAAACCGACACCGTGATTTTGCCGTCGCCGCGTATGGAACTACGGGTGACGCGCTAGCTTTCTTCGGTGCTTGCCTGGCTTACAAATCGATACCCCACACCGTACTCGTTTTGGATGTAGGTGGGGTTTTTCGGGTCGGGTTCGATCTTCCGCCGCAAGTGGCTGACGTAAATACGCGGGTAGTGGTGCTCGGTGGTGTACTCGTAGCCCCACACTTGCTCCAACAACTGCTGGAACGTGAGCACCTCGCCGGGGTGACGAATGAACGTCGCCAGCAGCTTGAACTCCGTCGGCGTGAGGCGGATTTCGTTGCCGTCCACGCTCACACGGCGCGCGTTGAGGTCCACGTGTAGGTACTCATCGCTGTAGTTCAGCGGTTGCGCTTTGGCCTGGTCGAACAACTTGGCGCGGCGCAACAGGGCGCGCACCCGCGCCTGGAACTCGATGGTGGGCAGTGGCTTGCGCATGAACTCGTCGGCACCGAGGTTTAGCCCCTCGGCAATTTGATGCTCCGTCACTTCCTGCGCGGTCATCATCAAAATGGGCACATCGCTTAATTCGCGGATGCGCTGGCACACCGTCATGCCATCCATCGTCGGCAGCGAGAGGTCCAACAGCACAAGGTCCGGGTGGCTATCCTGGAAGCGCGCCACCCCCTCCGAGCCGTCCTTGGCTACGAGGACTTCGTAGCTGTTGAGCTTCAGCTCTAGCTGGAGGCTGCGCGCCATATCGGGGTCATCTTCGACAATGAGAATACGGGCTACCATAGGCATTTACTTCCAAAATTAAGATTTGAAACAATGTCTCTAGTCTACCACTCTCGTCAAATCCGCGCGATTTATGGTATGCTTCCGCGCCATGCGCACGCCAGACCTACAAAGCGGCCTCCCGGGCCTGTTGGCCCTGCTCACGCTCGCCGGCACACTCTATGGTGTGTTTGCGGCCCCTGCCACCACCTTAGCCATCGCGGCCTTGCTTGCGACGTACAGCGCGGCACGCTTTGTGTGGATCGCGATGTGTGCGGCGGTCGGTTATCGCATGATGGACAGTTGGAACCAGGCCGACTGGAACACAAACGCAATGAATGTGTCGAACCCGGTGCAACACATCGTGCTTATTCCAATATACCACGAGCCAGAGGCGGTGCTCGTCCGCACGCTCGATTCGCTGGCGGTACAGGCCCAGGCCAAAACGCATATGACAGTCGTGCTGGCGGTCGAAGCGGCAGGGGCGGCGGGTATTGAAGCGACCGCGCAAAACTTGCGCACCCGGTACTTGCCCGCGTTCTATGGCGTGTATGTGACGGTTCACCCGGCAGGCCTACCCGGCGAAATACAGTGTAAGGGCGCAAACTTGACGTGGGCCATGCTTCAATTGCTGAACCGTGGCGTGGTAACACCGGGCATGTACTCGGAAAACGCGCTCGTGACGGTATGCGATGCCGATACACGCTGGCACCCCCGCTACTTCGCTGCGCTGACAACCGTACACAACACGAACTTCAACCGCAGCACGTCGTTTTACCAGGGCGTGATGCAATACCACGGCAACATCTGGGATGCGCACCCACTCATGCGCCACCTGCACGCCTACGCCGGGGCCTTCGAGTTGGCCTACATCACGCGGTTTTACCCGCTGCCGATGTCCTCGTATAGCGTCTCGCAGCCGTTACTGCGCAAAGCCGAATACTGGTCGAAGGATGTGATCGCCGATGAGTGGCACCTGTATCTGAAAGCCCACATCGCCACGCAAGGTGAGGTCTCGACAAAACCGGTGATGCTGCCCTTTGTCGCAGATGTCGTCGACGAGCGACGCACAGGGCCGATGCTGCGTGCGCGCTACAAGCAAACGCGTCGCCACGCTCTCGGCAGCGCCGAGATGGGCTTCTACTGGTTCAACGTCACAAAATTCGACTGGCGGTTGCAGGCTCGCCTCAGCCACGATGTCCTCCTCGGCGGCGCGGGATGGCTGCTGCTCACGGTTGGGTCGCAGGGGCCGATACTGCTACACCCGGCGCTGCTGACCTCGCCCGCGTTTTTACTGCTGAATGCTGCGCTGCTGGTTATCGTAGCTTGTAGTGTCGTCGTTTGGTGGCTGGACGTGAAAGCGCGCCCCCCCGGCAACCCGGGTGATCGCTGGCTGGCACTCGTGAGTGTGTTGGTGGTGCCTTTGTCGCTGGCGCTGCTGGTCGCCGTGCCAACCCTCGAGGCGCAGATGCGGCTTCTGTTGCGCGCACCGCTTGCCGAATGGGACACAGTGCGGTCCAATTAAGCTTTTCCTCGCAGCGAAATTAGGAGCAACCGCAATGGCAAAAGTCGGATACATCGGCCTGGGTATTATGGGCGCGGCGATGGCCCGCAACCTCATGAAGGCCGGGCACGAACTGGTCGTGCACAATCGCAGCCGCCAAATCGTCGATACCCTCGCGGGCGAAGGGGCGACCCCGGCGACATCGCCGAAGAAAGTCGCAGAACAGGTGGATTTCCTGTTCACCAATTTGCCCGATAGCCCCGATGTCGAACTGGTGGTGCTAAACCCCGAAAACGGCGTCGTCGCAGGTGCGAAGCCGGGCCTCATCGTCATCGATAACAGCACCATCAAGCCGGAGACGGCTCGCAACGTTGCCGCAGCGCTGGAAGAGTAAGGCATCGAGTTCCTCGACGCGCCCGTCAGCGGCGGCGATGTAGGCGCGCAAAACGGCACCCTCACGATTATGGTGGGCGGCAAACAGGACATCTTCGACAAGGTGATGCCGCTCTTCGAGGCGGTGGGCAAAAAGGCGGTACTCGTCGGCGATAGCGGCGCAGGCCAAACGGCGAAGGTGTGCAATCAAATCATCTGCGCGGTGCAGATGGCTGCCCTTAGCGAAGCCCTACTCACCGCGCAAAAAGCGGGTGTCGACCCGAAGCGCGTGATTGCGGCGATACAGGGCGGGGCGGCCCAAATGTGGGCCATGGATGTGAAGCCGCCGCGCCTGTTCGCTGGCGACCGTGCACCGGGGTTTAAGGCGTATATGCAGCACAAAGATCTCGGCATCGTAATGGACACCGCGCGCACTTACGGCGTCTCGCTACCGATGACGAGTGTCACGTATCAGCTATACACAGCGATGCTGGAGCAAGGCAATGGCGAACTCGACAACAGCGCGATCATCACCGTGTACGAGAGCCTGATGAACATGCACCTGCAAGAACCGGACACGCAAGATGAGTAGACGGTTGGAAACCTCGCGTTAACCTTAGAGCATTGTTACAGGCCTGTACTAAGGCTTTACATCTTTCACGAAACCGGCTATATTGTTCTATGTAGCGTAGTGGTACACAAACCACACTAAGCGAGAGACGCTGCAAGCCCTATCCCCCACAACGCGCTTCTGAGCATCGGAGCGCGTTTTTGTTTTGCTTGCTCTGGTACAATGTGGCTATGGCAAAAGAACGTGTACAAAAACTCATGGCCCAGGCTAACCTCGGTTCGCGCCGAGGCTGCGAGGCCATCATCGAACAGGGGCGGGTGCGCGTCAACGGGAAGATGATTACCCTCGGCGACAAAGCAGACCCCGCCGTCGACCGGATCGAAGTCGATGGGCAACTCCTCAAGCTCAACGACCTCGAAACACTATATATCGCCTTCAACAAACCACTGAACGTGCTCTCGAGCAGCGTGGCACACAAAAGCGACGACCGACCAACCGTCATCGACCTCGTCGACGAGGACGCAAACCTGCACATGGTTGGCCGCCTCGACGCCGAAAGCGAGGGCCTGATGGTACTCACCAACGATGGAGACCTCACCAACCGGCTCACGCATCCGCGTTACCGCCACACGAAGACGTATCGCGTCACGGTGCATGGGTTGCCCAGCGCAGACGCCATCGACCAGTGGCAGCGCGGCGTGGAACTCGAAGATGGTAAAACGGCACCGTGCCTTGTGCGCGTCAAACGGGGTGATAACAAATTCACAACGCTAGAAATTGTGATGACCGAGGGCAAAAAACGACAGATTCGGCGCGTGGCGTCGCAATTGGGCTACCCGGTACATCGCCTGCGACGGACGGCCATCGGCCAACTGACGCTGCACGGGTTGGGCATCCGCCCCGGTGAGAAGAAAGTCCTCACCGAAAAAGAGGTCAAGCTACTGCGGAGCACCTCACCCGATCTCAAACTCATCGGCAAGGACATCAAGGGCCGCAAGCCGCCGGGCCGCCCCCCGCGCAGACGCCACCGCTAACGGCTACCCGAGCACATCCGCCGAAAGCGTTGCGACGGATGTGCACCCCGTGAGGGCCATCGCGTTATCGAACTCATCGCGCAGCAGGTCGAGGACGTGACGCGCGCCGTCTTCGCCGCCCACAGTGAGGCCCCACAACACCGGACGCCCGAGCATCACCGCATGTGCGCCGAGCGCCAACGCCTTCAGT
>CAYSVE010000410.1:0-5741 GCA_964434365.1 uncultured Anaerolineaceae bacterium
GGAGTTCATGGCGCAGAAGGCACTCCGCCAGTACGAAATTACCCAGGAACCGGTGACCCCGCTCATCCTCGTGGGTGCCCTGCAAGATACCAACGCCATTGGCCGCCGCGATGGCTTCTTCAACGTCATCGCGCGGTACAACGAACGCTACCCGGGCATGTTCAACGAGCCGATCGAAGTAGCTACCGAGTGGGACGCGGCAACGGCGCTTGCGAACCTCGAAGCGGCCATTACCGCCAACCCTGAAGTGGATTTCATCTTTACGTCTTCCGACTTCCTCTTCCCGACGATTCGCTCTGTGCTGGAGCCGCGCGGGATGTGGGTACCTGCCGGTGAGCCGGGCCATGTCATCATGGGCGGTTTGGACGGTGATGCCACGGCCTGTATGTTGATCGAACAAGGCTTTGTGGATGCGACCGGCGTGCAGGACCTCTTCCTCGAAGCCGAACTGACGCTCGATGCTATCCTCACCGCCATCGAAGAGGGCGAGTTCCAGCCTAACGCTGTCTTGCCAGACCCCGGCTTTGCGCTGACGGCGGGTAACTTCCAGTTCCGCCGCAACGATATGTGGGGCTGCGTCCTCTACGACGAGGGCTTCCTCGATAACTAAAACACGATGAGGAACCGATACCCCTAAGTCGATTCGTGGTCGACCGGGGTATCGGCAGCAGTGGTGTCCGCTTCCTACAGGGTATACACGGGGAGGGACACCACGCCCTTATTATGGCGAATTGTTCAGTTATTCACACACCGATGACTCGAATACAGCGCCGAGTTGTCTATCGTACGGAAGATTTGCGAAGGATCGCAGCGTGTCTGCAATAGAACAGGGATCTGAACAACAGTCACTTAATCTCCGGCAACTCCGGTCATCGCGCATCGCGCAGCAACCGCGCGTCGAACGCCTGCGGGCGTGGGGTCGCCGCCTTTTATTATCCGATTATTTCATCTTAATCATATCGCTGTTGGCTTATGTCATCGCCGCGCAATTCTACGACCGGCTGGCCCGCCCGCTAAACATGACGAACCAGCTCAGCAACATGTGGCCGTTGTTTGCCGTCGCCATCGGTCAAACGTTTGTGTTGATCATTGCGGGCATCGACCTGTCGCAGGGGGCGACCATGGCTCTGGCAAGTGTGGTCGGCGCGATGGTGATGTCCGAAGCGCTAAACCCCGACATGTTCGATAGGCTGCCGCTTTGGGGCACAATTTTGACAGAGAACGGCGGCTGGCTGGCGGGTAGCCCCCTGGCGACGCCGGTTGCGGTCCTCTTCATGCTTTCAGCCGGGGTGTTGGTGGGGGTTATCGTCGGCGCGTTGGTGACGCGCTTCAACATCACGCCGTTCATCGCCTCGTTGGTCGGGTTCATCTTCTTTAGCTTTCTGGCGTTGTGGCTCACCCAGTCGCGGAACATCTCCGGCCTGCCGGAGAGCTTCGTCCGCCTGGGCGATAGCGGTGAGTTGATTTCGGTGTACTTCGGCGAAAAGGCCGAGCCTGAAATCCGGCGGCGCGATATTCTGTCCGTGGTCACATACTCCACAGTCATTTCGCTCGGCCTGGCCGTCGCGGCGAGCTACCTGCTGAACCGCACCATCTTCGGCAAACACATGATCGCCATCGGCACGAACCGGCGCGCTGCCGAAATCTCCGGGGTGCCTGTTCAACGGGTGATTACCCTCGTCTATATGTTCAGTGGCTTTTGTGCGGCCACAGCGGCCATCCTCTACACTGCCCGGCTAGAAATCGGCCAGCCCACGCTAGGCGGTTTGAACCTCCTGCTCGACATCATCGGTGCGTGTGTCATCGGCGGGAGCAGCCTGTTCGGCGGTAAGGGTAGCATCAAGGGAACGTTCTTCGGGGTGGTGTTCTTCGTGCTGCTGGGCAACATCCTCGACGCGGCCCGGCTGTCGCCGTTCGTCATCGATGCGGTAAAGGGCATCGTGATTTTGCTCGCGGCCCTGCTGGACTACACCCGCACGCGCATCATCGGTGTGGAGCGAACCGCATGACAGTCCTCTTCGAAACAATCGACCTAACCAAGGCGTTCTTCAGCATTACGGCGGTCAATGGCGTCAGCATTTCCGTCCGCGAGGGCGAAATCCTCGGCCTCATCGGGCAGAACGGCGCGGGTAAATCCACCCTGATGAATCTTATCGGTGGGGTGCACCAGCCCAGCGCAGGCGAAATGCGCATCGGCGGCGAGCCATACGACCCCCGCACCCCCGCCGACGCCAAAAAGGTGGGGGTGGCCTTCATCCACCAGGAACTCAACCTGTTCACGAACCTCAGCATCGCCGAGAACATTTTTATCGACGGCTTCCCGACGCGTGGGTTTGGGCCATTTCGCTTTATCGACCAGCGCAAGCTGAAACAGGAAACCCAGCAGATTTTGAAGGCCGTCGGCCTCGAGGTACCGCCGGATACGCTCATCGAAACCATGTCGCCGGGCGAACGCCAACTTGCCGAAATCGCCAAGGCGCTATACTTCGATGCGCGCCTGATTATCTTCGACGAGCCGACCACCTCCCTCACCGCCCGCGAGACAGAGCGCCTGTTCAAGATCATGGGGCAACTGCGCGATCAGGGCAAAGCGGTGATCTACATCTCGCATATTCTCAAGGACATCGCAGCCATGGCCGACACGATTGCGGTGATGCGCGACAGCGTGCTGATGGCCCAGGAACCGGCCAGCGCCTTCAGCATCGACCGCATGATTAACCTCATGGTCGGGCGTAAGCTGGAACAACTCTACCCGCCGAAAACCTCGCAGCCCACCGACCTACCCCTGTTGCAGGTGAAGGGCCTCTCGGCAAAGGGGTTGGTGAAGGACATCGACCTGGCCGTAAAACAGGGCGAAATCGTAGGGCTGTTCGGGTTGATGGGGTCCGGTAGGACGGAGCTTGCGCGCATCATCTTTGGTATGGACGAGTTCGATAGCGGCGAGCTCGTTGTCGACCAGCAGCGGCGCGGATTATTCAATATTCGCAACAGCATCAACAGCCGCATGGCCTTCGTGACAGAGAATCGGCGCGAGGAGGGCTTGCTGATGAACGTGAGCATCGCCGACAACACCACACTCGTGAGCCTGCCCGATTTCACGCATGGTATCACACAATATGTCGACCAACACGCGGCGAATAGTGCAGCGCAACGTGCCTCGGGGACGTTGCAACTCAAAAGCGGCGACATCACCACACAGGCGGCGAAAGCGCTTAGCGGGGGCAACCAGCAAAAGGTGGTCATCGCCAAGTGGCTGCTCAACGAGCCGACCATCTTCATCATGGACGAACCCACACGGGGGGTCGATGTGGGGGCCAAGTACGAAATTTACACGATTATCGATCAGCTTGCGGCGGCGGGCAGTGGGGTGCTCTTCATCTCGTCGGAAATCGAGGAACTTATCGGCCTGTGCGACCGGCTGCTGGTGATGAGCCGGGGCGAAATCGTCGGTGAGTTCGCCCGCGACGAATTCGATGAGGAGCGCATTCTACGTACCGCGTTCCGCGAAGTAGGGGAGGCGCCACGTGAACCGGCTCAGCAAGAATCCGTTGTTTAACTTTGTCATCAACCACTCCACGTCTATCTTGTTCGTGCTCATCTTCGGCTTTTTCGCGCTGACGGCACGCAACTTCTTCTCCGTCGACAACGGCCTATCGATCATCAAGAACGCCTCCTTCATCGGCATGCTGGCCGTAGGTATGACGTTCGTGCTGCTCACGGCAGGCATCGATCTATCGGTGGGGTCCAACATGTACCTGTCGGCGGTCGTCGCCGGGCTGCTCATGCGGCAGTTCGGTATCCCGGTGTTTCTGGGGTTGTTGGTGGCTGTGGGGGTCGGTGCGTTGTACGGCGCGTTCAACGGGTTTTGCGTGGTGCGGCTGCGGGTGGTGCCGTTTATGGTCACCTTGGCGACATTGGTTGCCGGGCGGGGCATCGGCACGTACCTCACCCAATCGGAACAGGTGGACCTCCCCGAAAGTGTGAACGCGTTCGGTCAGTTGCGGTTGTTCGGGGTGCCCATGCCTGTCGTAATTTTTCTGCTGGTACTGGCAGTCGCGGTGTACGTCCTCCGTTTAACCCCACTCGGGCGGCAGATGTACGCCGTGGGCAACGATGCCGAGGTCGCCAAAAAAGCCGGGGTAAATACCGATCGCGTGGTGTTTTCGGCGTATGTCATCTGCGGGACGATTGCCGGGCTGGTGGGGTTCATCCTCGCCTCGCAGGTGATGCGTGTGGACCGCAGCTTTGGCGAAACCTACGAACTCGATGCAATCGCGGCGGCAGTCATCGGCGGGACGAGCCTGTTCGGCGGCATCGGTAGTGCCTATGGGGCGGTCTTCGGGGCCTTGCTACTGCAAATGGTGGAAGCCGGGTTGGTGTTCCGCAGCGTGAACCTGTACCTACAGCCGATGGTCAAGGCATTGGTGATCTTCATCGCGGTCTTCTTCGACGGGATGCGCACGGTGAACATCGCACGCATGCGCCGCCGCTTCATCCGCGCCGATTTAGACGACGACACCGACGCGCGATCGGCACAGCGTGCCGCGACCTAACACGAATAATTTAGCCTGCAAACAAAGGATTTACACGATGTCGATAAAAGTTGCGCTGATGGGTGCTGGCGGCAAGATGGGCGGTCGCCTGACGGACAACCTGGTGAAACACCCCGACAAGTACGAGATGGCTTACGTCGAGGTGAGCGAGGCGGGCATCGCCAGCCTGGGCGAACGCGGCCTTACCCCCACGCCCGAAGACGAGGCCCTCAAGGACGCCGATGCGGTGATTCTGGCCCTGCCCGATCGCCTCATCGGCAAAATTACGCAAGCGATCGTCCCCAAGCTTAAGCCGGGCGCGATGGTCGTCTCGCTGGACCCCGCAGCGGCCTACGCTGAGGTGATCCCGCTGCGCGATGACCTCGCCTACTACGTGACACACCCCTGCCACCCGCCACTCTTCAACGACGAAGTAACCGAGGAAGCACGAACCGACTGGTTCGGTGGGGTGAAGGCCAAACACCATATCGTCTCGGCGCTACACCGTGGAACCGAAGAAGACTGGGCCAGGGGCGACGAACTCGCGCGGGATATGTACGCGCCGGTTATCAAAAACCACCGCATCACCGTGGAGCAGATGGCGATCCTTGAACCTGCCCTCGCAGAGACGTTCGCGGCGGCGTGCGTCACCGCGATGAAGGAAGCCTACGACGAGGCCGTCAAACTGGGTGTACCGGCAGAAGCCGCCTGGGAGTTCCTCAGTGGGCACGTGCGCATCGAGTTTGCGATTATCTTCGGGCTGGCCGGGTTCCCCTTCAGCGATGGTGCCAAGCTGGCCATCGAGCGGGCCTACGACAAAATCTTCAAGCCAGACTGGAAAGAGAACATCATGGACCTGGATGCGCTTAAGCATAGTGTGCGCGAGATTACGGATAGCCTGTAAATGCCGACGCTGAACGCCGTCCGGCAGTCGTTAACGGCTGTCGGAGAACCGTATCACATCATCACCTTGCAGGGTGGCGTGCAACTCCTCGCGACGCGCTACGGTGCTCGCTTGCTGGGGCCATTTCTGGCCGATGATGCACCGCCGCTGACGTGGGTGAACCCCATTTTGCAGGGCGCAGATGCGCTACGCAGCTTCATCGCGAAGCGCGAGTGGAACCTGGGCGGCGAGCGAATGTGGATCGCGCCGGAAATTCAGTTCAACATCGGCGACCGCGATGACTTCTGGGGGACGCATAGCGTCCC
>CAYSVE010000411.1:0-5738 GCA_964434365.1 uncultured Anaerolineaceae bacterium
GCTAGTGCTCCCGCCGGAGGCGAACGGCCTTATTGAGTGGGCTGGTGGCCGCAACGACTTGCGGTATCTGCGATGGGTACGTTTACCCATGCTATGGCGCACCCTTCCACATGACTTCATCTGGGTACGGAGCGGCCTTTGGTTCTGGCCCGTGGCCTTCGGCGCATTGATTGCGCTCGCGCTATGGGGTATGCGCGCCCAGCGCAGGGTTATCGCAGTTGTGTTGCCGCTGCTCTGGTCGATTTGTGTGGTTTTGGGTTTGCGCGCTGCTTACTACGATGATGAACATCTCGCGTTCAATGAAAATTTGTTCGAAGCGCTGGCAATCATCGACGCAGAAACGTCGCCGGAGGATATTGTGCTCGTTAGCACGCTAGGCTATGAGCGCTTTTTTCTTAACTACGCCAAACACGATGGCGCGCGCATCATTGGCTTGCCAGACCACCCTGGCGAGCAATATAGCCCAGAGCAGCCTGCTGAGCGTGAGTCAGCTTATCCCGAAGGGTTGCTGCGCCGCCCGATGGCACAGTTCATTCATCACATCGCCGGTCAACGAGATACGATCTGGCTGCTAAGCGACCGCAGTGAATTTGTGCCGTACGCGCGCCGCCCTGTCGAGCGTACCCTTGCAGAGAGCTACTATCTACTCGATTCGTACCCGCTATCGCAGGATGGCGCGATCGTGCGGCTGATGTCGTTCGACACCACGCGCGCGCCCTCTGGCGATTTATTCGTCGGGCCAGTTGCGCCCACCGAATTTCGCTTTGGCGAGGAAATTGCTCTGGCGGGTTTCACACTACCACGCGGGGCCAATTACCGCCCCGGTGGCACGATCCCGCTGTCGTTGCAGTGGTTGCCTCTGCAAAATGTCGACACCGATTACGTTGTTGCCTACTGGCTACGCGATGAGTCGAACGCTGCCGTCGCGCAGGGTGTCGACTCACGGCCAAACGGTGGATTTGCACTTACGCAGACGTGGGAAGCGGGTGTTTCGACATGGGATCATCGAGCGCTGCGCATTCCTGCGGATACACCATCTGGCGACTATCAGTTGTGGGTGGGGCTGTATAGCTTTGGAACCGATGGCGCGCCCACCCTCGCAAGTGTCGTTGGTGGTGAAACGGTCGAAGATGGCACCATCGCGGTGCTGCCAATTCGGGTCGAGGTGACGGAATGAGGCGCGGTTGGTTCCTCGCACTGTGGATTCTGCTAGGGCTGTTTGGCTACTGGGTCATCGGTACGAATATCGTGTTTATGCGGCCCGACGAGGAGCTAGTGTATCGTCACACCGGCCAGACCTTCGGCTATACGATCTGGTATCAGGCCGCGCGCGATGTACAGGCACCGCTGTGGCACTCACTATTCTGGTCGTGGCGACAGGTCACCGGCATCACCGAGTTTGCTGGGCGCTACTTCGGTGTGTTGATTAGCGCAGTGACCTTGGCCGTGGTCTACCGCATTGGGCGTAGTTGGTTCGGCGCGCCGAAATATGGCTACGCTGCGATGCTCATCGTGGGCACCAATGCCTACTTCTTCACATATGCCCTTGAGATACGCCCTTACCCGCTGGCCATGTTGGCGGGGAGCACATGTATGCTGGCCTATTGGCATTGGCTACGGCAAGGCAAACGACGAGCGGCGTTGTGGTATGGAGCATCATTAGCACTCATCGCCTACACACACTACTTCATGGCTTTTCTGGTTGCGATGCAAGTGCTATACCTTGCGCTCAGCCGACCATCACGCGAGCGCTGGCTTCAATTTGGGTGGGTGGCAAGCCTGGGATTGATCCTCTGGCTACCGTGGATGCCAGTATTTGTAGCCCAGGTGCGTCGCCTGTTAAGCCTCACAGGTGACCTTGGCATCTCATCGACGGCTTTGCCAACCTCTGCACGCACAATCGAGCAACTCGTGCAGCTTGCAACCAATGGGTGGCCTTGGATATACGCCGGAGTGTTTCTCGGCGGTATGCTCATTTTACGAGGATTGCGCGCCCGCTATGTGTTGCTTGTACTGTGGGGGTGTGGTGCGCCTGCCCTTGCCCTGCTACTGAACAACTTTGCGTCCGTGTATGCCCCCCGATACCTGTCCTATGCTTCGGTGGGATTGGGCATCGCGGCGGGGATTGGGTTGGTGAGTTTGCCGTTCCGTTGGCTTCAGGCTGGGGCGGTTCTGGCGCTTTTTACGGTAAATTTGGTTTACCTGCCTCAGCAGATGCCGAATCGTGTACAGTATCGTACGGTTTTCCGAGAGGTGAGTGCCGTCGCAGAACCGGGGGATGTGATCTTCTGGGATATGGCGAGCGAGAGCGGTCGCCTTGTCACATGGCAGGCTGCCGAATATCTTGCGCCACATCTCCGCGAAAACGCTGTGACGAAACGGTCGGCACTGGGCGATGCCCGCCGCGTGTGGCATGTCACGGGTGAGTGGTTCGACGAGACTGTGCAGGCGAATTTCCAGGCAGTGGAAGCGCGACGTCCGCTCCAACGGGTCATCGGTCAGTGCGATCGATCGTGGTGTTACCTCGCACAATTGCTGGAAGGTCCGCCGAGCTTCCAGCCCGTCGCGCGAATCACAACCGAGGCAAGCGAGTTGTTGTTCTATGGGGCCGATGTCGAACGACAGCCGAACGGCATTCGTGCGTGGTTGTGGTGGCGTGTCGATGACGCCCTGACGCGCGACTACTCGGTGAGTGTACAACTGTTGGATGCAAACGGCGTGCTCATCGCCCAGGCCGATGGCCCACCCAATGATCAGTACGAGGGCATAACCCAAACATCACAGCTTGTGCCGGGTCGCCCAACCATTGATGTGCGGAGGCTCGATGCAGCGCTTGGAACGGGGCAATATACGCTCGTGGCGGTGGTGTACCGACCATGGGATGGGACGCGGTTGACCACCGAAAATGGCGACGATACGCTCCTGCTGGACACTATCACCGTGCCTTAATCGTTCCTCCGCAATCATCCGCTACAATCGATCGCGACGACTACAAGGAATAACTGCATGTCATCAGAATTTGTTGTTCGCCCTAAATATCACGTCAATCATGCTGGGCCTGTGCGCTACATTTGGTCCTATGTGCGGCGCTATCCATATATCGCGTTACTGGTATTTATTGGCGCGGCCAGTAATGCCTTGCTTGCAGCAGTTTTGTTCTATTACGTTGGTATTGCCTTCGAGTCGATCGTAGCGCGCGAGGCGATCGGCAACGAGGCTGCGATACGCGGTGTGTTAGGGGCGGTAGCAGGGATTGTCATTTCGCAGGTGGTAAGGTCTACGTTGATGCTCCTGCGTAATGTGGGTTCAGAGATCTATGGTCAGCGTATCGAGCGCGATGTGCGCGACGAACTATACGCGAACCTGCTCGGCAAAAGTATGGATTTCCACGATAAGCAGCCAGTCGGCGAGATTATGGCGCGCGTCACCAACGATGTGCGCCAACTAAACTTGATGATGAACCCCGGCATCAACCTGATCATCGGCTCTGGCATGTTTTTGGTATCGCCGATCATCTTCTCGCCGTTTATTCATCCGTCGATCGTCATTACGCCACTTGCGTTTATGGTGCTGTACATCATTGCGCAGGCGCAGTTTGTGTATTCGTTGCACGGTGTTGCACAGGAAGTGCGCACGAGCTTCGGTGATATGAATGCCAGCCTCGCGGAAACACTCGATGGTTTGCAGGTCGTAAAAGGGGCAGCTCAGGAGAAGCGCGAGAGTGCGCGCTTCGGCAACCTTGTGGATTATGTGTACAGCCGTTTCGTACGCCAGGGCGACCTCGAAGCGATTTACCTGCCGTTGCTGCTGTGGGGTATTGCGTTGTTCGCGGGTTTTATCCATGCGATATACCTCAACCGCACCGGGATCATCAGCCTGGGGCAAATCGTGCAGTTCATGGGGTACTTAGCACTTTTTGGGTTCCCGGTTTTTGTGTCGTTGTTCGCCTTCTCGCAGATCGCGCTCGGTTACGCCTCTGCGAAGCGCATACTCAACATCATCAACACCGAAACCGACCTCGACCAGAACACCGATGGACGCAGCGAGTCCATGCAAGGTGCCATCCGCTTTGAGGAAGTCGGCTTTCACTACGGCGACGGCAAACAAATTATCCATGATGTGTCGTTCGAGGTGAAACCCGGTCAAACGGTGGCGATCGTTGGTCAAACGGGGGCGGGCAAAAGCACGCTGACGAAGCTGGTCAACCGAACCTACGACGTCGATACCGGGCATGTTTATGTCGACGGCAACGATGTGCGTGAGTGGAATCTCGCCGCGTTGCGGTCGCAAATCAGTATCATCGAGCAGGACATCTTCCTGTTCAGCCGATCGATCGCCGAGAATATCGCCTTCGGCATACAGGACGCGCAACAGGCGGATATCGAAGCGGCAGCCAAGATGGCACAGGCCCACGACTTCATCATGACGTTCCCCGATGGCTACGATACGGTTATCGGCCAGCGCGGTGTGACACTCAGCGGGGGGCAAAGGCAGCGCTTGGCGATTGCACGTGCCTTCCTCACCGATCCCAAAGTACTTATCCTCGACGACAGCACGAGTGCCATCGACAGCGAGACGGAGGACCGAATCCAAAAAGCAATTTGGACAGCCGCGAAGGGTCGTACCACGGTGTTGATTACACATCGGCTTTCACAAATCCGCTGGGCCGATCACATCATCGTGTTGCGCAAGGGTGCGATTGTTGCGCAAGGCAAACACGATGATTTGCTCGCAACATCGGAACCCTACCGCCGAATTTTCGCGCGCTACGACGAACCCACCCCGCAGGAGGTGCACTAATGGCGATTCTGTTTGGAGGCCTTGAGCAGGACAGCTACGATCGCTCTTACAGCGACTGGGAACTCTACAAGAGACTGTGGCGCTATTTCGCCGTACACAAGCGGCAGGTGTGGTGGGTCATCGCGGCGTCTTCGCTCGGCTCCCTGATGATCGCAGCGCGCCCGGTGCTTATCGCCAGCGGCGTCGAACTGCTGGAACGGCAGAGCAACGTTGGCGTGATCGTGCTCGTATCTGGGGCGCTGCTCGTTTCGGTGATGACGGTGTACTTCACCAATTGGATACGCCGTCGGATGACGTCACGTGCTGTGGGTGGTGTTGTCGCGCAGCTTCGTAAGGATGCCTTCGATGCGGCACTTAAGCGTGACCTCGCCTTCTACGATAAGAACAAATCCGGCAAAGTCGTCAGCCGCATCACCAGCGATACGCAAGAACTTGGCACGATCGTGCTCATCACGTCCGATGTCGTGAGCCAGTTCGTGTCGGTATTCGTGTTGTTGGGGGTATTGTTGTACCTCAATGTCACGCTAACCCTGATTGTGCTGGCCCTGGCTCCGTTCCTAATTGCTGGCTCGATGTTTATGCGTCACTATGCACGCATCGTCACGCGCGATGGCGCACGGGCGCTAGCACTTGTAAACGACAATATTCAGGAGAGTGTCGCCGGTATCAGCGTCGCGAAGAACTTCCGCCAGGAAGCGATGATCTACGAAGAATTCGACCAGGTGAATAACACCTCTTACCGCGTGAATCTCCGCCGGGGTTTCGTGTTATCGACTGTATTTCCAGCGCTGACACTCCTGACCGGTATCGCAGTCGGTATGGTCGTGTGGCTGGGTGCCCGATTCGTGGTCGCAGGCGTGGTGAGTGCAGCGACGTGGTATCTGTTCATTGAATCGGTGGACTTGTTCTGGTTTTCGTTTTTCCAAATCTGGTCATTC
>CAYSVE010000412.1:0-5706 GCA_964434365.1 uncultured Anaerolineaceae bacterium
TGCGGGCTATGGTCGGGATACCCGCGCTCAGTCAACATCGGGCGGATTTCCGGCCATGCGTCGACCTCGACGCCGATGGACTTCAGCGCGGTGTAAAAGCCGTTGAAAAAGTCGAGCACGCTATGTGGCCCCATATGCAGGTACATCGTCGGGCGCTTTTTTGCGTGTTCCAGCGCGCCAATGATCTGTGCGCGTTGTTCGTTCGTCAGTTGCATCACGTCACCTCGTATTCAGCATACGGCACGGTCCACACCACAGGGTGCCCCACCCGATGCCCGGTGTAGCCGTCCTCGCCGTAGGCCGTGCCGTGGTCGGCACAGATGACACCGAACGTCGGGCGGCGCAGCGCATCGAATAGCGGGCCGAGGGCACGATCCACATAGCGTAGGGCAGCGGCATGTGTCTCGATGCTGTCAACCGATTTCCCCGGTACATAAAAATAATTCGGCTGGTGCAGCGCACTCACATTGATGAACAGAAACAGGCGTTGGTCGGTGTCCGTCCGCTCGATGACCGCGCGCGCAAACTCGACCTGTCGTGCGGTGCTCTCCGGCGCGGTGACGCCCATGCCGGGGTTCCAGTGGCTCTCGTGGAACATCGACGGCAACACGCACCCCAACGGACTCTGCTTGTTGAAGAAGCCCGTCCCGCCGATGCACACGGTGTGATAGCCCGCATCTGCCAACCCGGCCACGATGTCCGGCGCATCGAACACGATCGTTTGCGCGGTGGTTGTCTCGCTGCCGGGGAAGCGTGTCGCAAACCGGCGCGGGTGCTTCCCGGGCGCGGTCGGCGTGGGCAAAAAGCCCGCGAAAAACGCCTGATGCGCCGCAAACGTAAAGCTCGCCGGGGTATGCCGTTCCTCCCACGCACCGACCATCTGCGCGAGGTGGGGGGTTCGCCCCGCCGCAAGTTCATCGCGGGCCACGTCGTAGCGCAGCGTATCGAGCGTGATGAACAGGACGTCGTGCGTGCCGAGGAAATTCGGCATTACAAGCCGAGGTCTTTGAGTTTCCAGTTCTTATCCACCCCTTTCACGAACCCGATGAACTTTTCAGTTTCTTCGGCATCCCCCATCCATCGCCATCGATCCTGAGCCTTTTTTGCCAGGTTGGGAGTGGTCGCAGGGATTCTGAATTGACATCGCTCCACGTGATCCGCTTTTTCACACGTGTATCCTTTTATTAGGCCAACACCGCGCGGATCTCCGCCTCGTAGGTGTCCATGCCGCGCGCATCCACCGTGCCGGGTAGCAGGTCGCCGAAGGCGTTGACCTCCGCGACGTAGTGCCGCCGAAAGCCGGTTGCGATCAGCAAATCGACGCCCATGTACAGGCTGTTCGCGAAGCACGCCGCGACATCGCGGCAGGTTTGCATCGCCGCTTCCCACGCGTCGTCGCCCATCTTCGCGCGGACGCGCGCCGGCCCTTCGCGCTCGTTGAGTAGATGCAGGTTCGTGAACGGCCCCTTGCTCTTGCGCACCACAATATGACGTGGCTCGCCCGCGATGACCACTACCCGCAGGTCGAAGGTATAGCCGTCGATGCTTGCCTTGGGTATCCACTGCTCGATGTGGGCACCGTGATACTGGATGAAGCGCAGTAATTCATCTGCTGCCACACCCTCGTAGCGGTGCAACCGACGCGAGTTGAAGTAACGCAACATCAGCCCCCCATCTTCCAAGGTGGTCTGGTGCATCTCAACAGTCGACGTTGCCCGTACCTGCTGATTGTGGACTTCATAGGTCATCAGTCCACTTGCCGACGAGCCGTGAACCGGCTTAACAATCACCCGTTGGAGTCCATCCACTTGAAGCCGCGCTTTGACAGCGTTCGCGAGTTGTAGCGCGTGAACGAAGTTGTCTCCGCCGAGGTTTTTGCGCAAGTCGTGCGCTCGAGGCACCGGCACCCCGCGCGCTTCCAACCGGGCGTGCGTGGCGCGTTTGTCGAACATCGTCAAAATTTCATCGGGTGCGTTCATCAGTGTGTACGACGCACCGGTAGAAAGTTGCCGCTGCACGTCGTCGAGTAGGTCACGGTAGCCCAGATACCAGTATTTCCACGGGATAATTTCGCCACGCTCCGACGCCCTGAGGGGCACGTCTCCACACAGGTTGTTACCATGCTCCGCAATACGACGTTGCAGCGCCTCATCCTTCCCCGGCGACTCGACCCGCACCACGGCCCCCTCGCCCACGACGCTCGGCACATCCGCACGGCCATCGAGCAAATCGGCATAGCCGACCAACCGCGCCGGGGCGAGGCCCAGCCGCCCCAACGCTGCATTGAATAACGCCACGCGCCGGTCGCCCGGCGTGCCGATGACCACGAAGTCCGTCATAGGGGTGGGTTACTCGCTCACCACGATGAAACGCCAGGTTTCGCCGCGCCAGTTCTCAGACTCCTGCGGGTCGCTCACATCCACATCGACATCGGGCAGCGCGCGCAATTTTTCGATGAAGGCATCGCTGATGAAGTGATGTCTCAGGTTCAGGCGCTTGAGTTGCTGCACATACTTGCTCATCAGCAGCGCGAGCGCGCCATCGTCGCCCAGCGCACCGTTCGAGAGGTCGAATGTCTCCAGCCGCGACAGCACCGGCGCGCTCGCGAAATACGTCGCGACGTCGTCGGCATTCATGGCGTTGCGCAGGCCCAGGTACTTCAGGCGTGGGAACTGCGACGCCGCATACAGGCCGCGCAGGCTATCGACCGTCGTTGTGTTGCCGTAGTGCTCATCGCCCAGCCACAATTCGAGGTGCTCCAACATCGGGAACCCGGCGTGGATGAAATCCTTGGCCGTGTCGCCGCCCAGCCCCCCCGTTTCGATGATCAGTGTCTTCAGCTTGTTGTGGGAGGCCTTTTTCGCCATCAGGCCGTTGCCGCCCCGTGCCTTAAACGTCTCCAGGTTCGGGAAGGCCGCCAACAACGGGCCGACATCACTCTGCTCGATCCAACTCATTTCCTGCTCTTCGAACTCGATGTCGCCGAGGAACAGCGCGCGCAGGTTCGGCAGTTTGTCGGCGTGTTTTACCAATGCCTCGACGGCCACGCTGCTGTTACTCCCGTACTCGAAATCCCACACACCGACGACCAGCGCCGGCGTGAGGCGCGCCTTCTCATCGGCGATGAACACCTCGAACTTGGTCATCCATTTGCCCTGGCTGTCGTAGTCGTCCCAGTCCAGGCGCACCGCGAAGGCCGTCTTCGCCGGGTCGACTGTCAGCGCCTCGCCCGGGCGGTACTCATGGACCGGCAGCCCGTCGAACGTGGTTGCGTGCCCGCTTAATGTCATGTCTACGTCTCCTTAATCGGGTTGTAGTCGTCTGGGTTATCGAAACCGGCGATCCACGCCGCAGCCTGCCGGCACGTTTGCATGCTCGGCGGCACACGGAGGATGTAACTGCGCCCGGTCGACGGATCGATGACGTTAAGGCACACGATGTCCTCATCGTCGCGCATTTCGATCTTCAGCAGCCGCCGAATGCCGCCGGTATCGGCATCCTTGTCGAGTTCCTTCGCATCGGCCTCTTTGAAGAACCGCTCGTACCCCATCCGGTCGATCATCACGCGGCGGAGTTCGGTGTTGGTCGTATCGAGCACCTCTTTGTAGGTGATCTCATCGGCATGAAAGGCGATGCGCGCATCGATGCGGACGTTGCGCCAGCGCAGTTCGGCGGTCCACAGGCTTTCCGGCAGTTCGCTCAGGCCGCTGTCGGCGAGTTCGAACGCACCTTTGACGGCCACCCCATCCTCGATTTTCGTGAGCGCGCTGCAATCATCGACTGTGAGCAGGGCCAGTTCGCCCACCCACGCCGGGATGTACGCCAGCCGAATGCAGCGCGTGAGGTCCAATTGGGCGAGGTTGGGGCCGCCTTGCTGGGGCCACGTCGTAAAGTTGATGCACCCCACCATCGACAGAATGAACGGGTCCACACCTTCGGGCAGGCTTTCCAGGCGAGTACAGCCATCCAGCCGCAAAATACCGATGACCAGGTTCGCGGGCAGGCTTTCCAGGGCGGCGTTGTTGCTCAGGTCTAGCTGGTATTCCACCTGTAAATCGGGCGGCACAACGCCGATGGGCGTCTCCTGGGCTTCCAGTTCGAACGTGTTTAAGCCACGGGGGAGTTCGCGCAGCTTAGGGCACCGGTTGACGAGCAGTTGGCTGCGCACATACAGGTTATCGGGCAGGGTGTGCAGGTTCGGGCACTCGCTCACGTCGAGCCGCCAACAGCCACAGAAGCCGTCCGGTATGGTTTCTAGCCAGTCGGTTTCCCGCAAGTCGATCCTATCCTGCACATAAATTGGCTCGTCCCAGGTGCCGGTTTCGCTGAAGGCCTTCAGCCGGTCGATGGCTTCTGCTGGCGTTACAAAGCGCACAAAGTCCATGGGTAGTGGTTCCTCGGGTGTCGATGGATAAGCGAGGTGTGGTGTGGTAAATGGTACTAACTCGGTTCGGTGGTAACGACAAACGGCCTGCGGGCCGTCCCTACAGAACATGGGTGTATGGCAGGCAACCGTGCCGGGCAACGCATTGTCGTCGAACATGGCGACTCAGCCTGCTACGTCCGCGCCATTACCCATAGGGTACGCGGAAGGCATTGCTGCGTCCGACAAGCAACATTACCCGGGCACGATGTCAGCGTACACTGGCGGGCGAGGTGCGCATAGGCACAACACTCGCCCCCGGGTGTCCTTAGTCGTAAACGCGGCGGATGGCCTGCGGCGTGTACTCGCGCTGCTGCCATACCTTATAGGTGCCGCGCGGCAATTCGATTGGCTTGTGCTCCTCGTGGATGACGCGCGCGCTTTCGCCGATCACGCGGATGTAGAGCAGCCCTTCATGGCCGAACATCTCGGCGGTAGTAGGGTCTTCGATGCGGTGGGTGTGGCCGGTGATCTCGCCGTGCGCGAGGATCAGCTTTTGTTCTTTCTTGGCATCCTGCGGAATTTCCTCGACCGCTGCGATGAGCACATCACCATGGCGAAACAACATACTGTGGTCTCCTACGGTTTCACGGACTGTTTGTGAACTACACCTCGCATTATATTCCACCTTGCGATATAGGTCAATAACCACCTTCACAAAAATCTTGTGAAAACCCGGCTAAGCAAAAGCCGCTGTGTTTGCTCCTTTTGCGGGGGACGTCTCCTCCACGTTTGCACAGCGGCTTCGATGTTGATTGTTGCCAGTCAAATCCGGTTCTGCTTTCCGTAGAGTTTGGCGACACTGCACCCAACACTGTTTTCATTGGCCAAGATACAGTACACTACGTATCAGCGAATGTAGGAGCAACAAACCGGATTTGCTGTTGGGGAGTGGTCTTTGGCGAGTCACTCCCCAAGCCTTTCTGGGCACTCCAATCTTCAACATCATACCACCCCCTCACACCAAACGCCAGCATCACCTGCCCTTCGATAGCCCAAACGATTTCCCCCACACAAACCAGCCGCCTCGGCTTATGCGGCCCGTGCTTCCGTTTCCGTTGTCTCGCGCTCGATGTGCCGGTTTTCTGGGTTCACCAGGAAGTTAATGATGGTCGCGACGTACAGGCCAATGAACATCAACAACGTTGTCGACACACTGAATCGCTCCACCGCAAACCCCGATGCCAGCACGCCCAACGGCATAAACACCTGCCCACTCGCCGCTGTTAACCCGAAGATGCGCGCCCGCATGGTCTTGGGTATGCGCTCGAACATCACCGAGT
>CAYSVE010000413.1:0-5706 GCA_964434365.1 uncultured Anaerolineaceae bacterium
CCGGAGACTCGGGTGGCCTGGGGCAAGGTCTACCGCATCCTCGTGGACCTCGCCACCGAAGCCTACGAAATGGCTTAACACTTCGGAATACCCCTCATCGGGTGCTCATCTAAGCAGCTTTGGGTGAGTGCTCACCTAGCATTATTGAGCGGACGTCCGCCGCGCGGTAGAGTGCAATCAATCAAACATGTTTGTTTGGAGGCACTCTACCAATGAAACGTACGCTTTTTGCAATTTTGGCCCTCTTGGTTCTGGCAGCCGCTCCGATGATGGTCGGCGCGCAGGACGATGACATGATGATGATGGATGTCGAAGCGGCTGACGTGATCGTCACCAGCGACGGCATGGACTACGAAAGCTACCTCGCGGCGCCCACCGAGGGCGGCCCTTACCCCGGTATCGTGCTCATTCACTCCTTCCGTGGGTTGCAGCAGGGCTACCGCGACATGACCGACGCCTTTGCAGCCGAGGGGTTCGTGGTGTTGGCGGTGGGTTGGCAAACCTTCGAACGTAACCCGAGCGACGCGGTGATGGATCAACTGCTGCTCGACAGCATCGATTTCCTCAGCGCGCGCGACGACGTGAACCCCGATTCGCTCGGCCTTACGGGCTTCTGCGCGGGCGGGCGCTACACGATGCGCTTCTTGCCCACCATTGATGCCTTCGGCGCGGGCGTGGCGTGGTATGGCTTCCCGAACAACGGCGACCCGGCCCCGGCGGCCTTCGTCGATGAACTCGATAGCCCGATGCTTATCATTCACGGCACGGCGGATAACCCCAGCCCCATCGCAGACATCTACGCCTACGCCACCCAACTCGACGAAGCGGGCGCGTCCTTCGAACTGAAGGTGTACCAGGGCGAACCGCACGGCTTCATGCTCGTCGAGGGCGGCAACCTGCGCACCGACGATGTCGGCATGGACGGCTTCAACGAAATGGTGGACTACTTCACGCGGATGTTGGCAGGCTAAGCCCGGCGGCTGTGCGGCAACAAAAAACGGACGGGCACTCGCGCCCGTCCGTTGTTTATTACCGGGGGTGTCGGCAGGGGTGCCTACGGCCTGAAGTAGGTGTAGATATAGCTGCTGCGATCCTCGCGCCCGTTGCTGCGCCCCACATAGCACACCCGCGAGAAGGCCTCCCACACGATGAGCAAGTCGTGCGCATCGACCGTGCCCAGCGCGAGGTCCAGCGCACTGCTGCCGCTCTGCACACGGAACACGTTATCACCCAGGTCGGCCAGTTCGAGGTTGCTGTTGTCGTAGCCGATGCAGTCCTCGCTGCGGAAGGCGCTCGGCCCACTGCCACCCACAAAATAACTCGTGATGTACCGCGTGCGGTCTGCCGACGTGTTGCCGCGCCCGACAAAGCAGCGGGCGGTATGGGCCTGCGCGACAGCCAGCATCCGTTGGGCATCGGCCTCAGTGTCGAGCAGCATCATCCGCGAATTGCTGGCCTGTAGAAGCCATCCGCTGTCACCGTTATCTACAACGCGCAATGTATCTGGGTCGTAGGGTATACAGTCCTCGTTACTCACCGCTGGGCGAGGGAAGCCGGTATCCACAACCACCGCCGCTTCGGATACCGTGACGGCCTGCGCCGCCGAAGCGTCACCCCCCGGCCCGCTCATCGTAAGCGTAACGGTGTAGTTACCCGCAGAATGATAGGCGTGTTCGGCGTTGGGGCCATCGGCAAAATGGCCATCACCGAAATCCCACATGTAGGTCGTGGCGTTCGCGTCCATCACCGCATTAAAGGTGATGACCTCATCCACGTCTGCACTCGAGAGCGCGCTGAAACTTGCGGTTGGCGCGTCGACTGTCGTTGGGGGTGGGTCGGTCGGTGGAACCACGGCAGTCGGTGGGACGTCGGTGGGCACGAGGATACCCGGATCAGGGTCGTTGGTCGGCTCCGTTGTGGTGCCACCCTGCGTCGGATCGACCTCGGTGGGCGCAACGACGACGTCCTCGAGGTTTTCCGGCTCGCGGCTGAGGTTGAAGAGAATGACGAAAACACCCACGACCCCCACCACGACAATAACCGAGAGCGTCACAAATCCGCCGACCAGCCAGTGCGGCACGCCAGACGACGGGCGCTGCTGAACCTGTTGTGGCGGCGGTGCGGCGACGGGCGGTGTCTGGAATTGCCCGGTGGGCGGCGGAATACTGCGGGCCGGTTTGAGGTCGTGCAGGCCGGTCGCGTCGAGTTGGCTGAACAGCATATCCAGCGCGGTTTCGTAGGGGTTGTTGTAGAAATCGACATACTGGATGCGATTCAGTTGGAAGTGGATTTTGGCGGGCTGCCACAAAATCGGCACGATGGGCTTGCTCTGGTCGAGGAAGTACTGCCACTCGTTCTCGACGTTTTTCGAGTCCATCGACCCCGGCGAGATGATCACGATCATGGCGTCGCAGCTATCCAACCCCTGTTGAATGGCGGTGCTCCAGTTCATCCCCACCGGGATGTCCTCGACATCGATCCACACATCGGCCCCGGCCTGCGAAAGCGAGGAGGCCAGTTGCCGCGCAAACGCCTCATCCAGGCGGCTGTAACTGATGAAGATATTCGTCATGGCTCCCCTCACATATCCCTAAACCGTAAACAGCGTATCACTTTTGGGGAATGGTTGTGGGAATTTTATACGAGTTTTTGTTGCAGAGGCCGCCGGAGCCGCCGCGACGCAGCCACCACGCCCCGCCCGATGAGCAACAACATCCCCTGTAGCCACAACAGCGCAATGAACATCGGCAGCCAGCCGACACCCTCGATGCCCGCAATGTCGTAGCGGAAGGTTTGCTCCCGCACGACCGTGTGCCTATGCAGTAGCGCCTCGTAGCGATGGTAGGTGTCGCCCGGCTCGCGGAAGTCGGTGCCGCGTGCCCCGCCGACGCTGCTCATCCCCACCAATGTGAGCGGCGCGCCGTTACGGTCTCTCCCCAGCACGATGACCCCGTGCGGCGTGCGATAATTCGGGCCATCGAGCAGCAGTTGCCAGCCTTCTTGTTCGATGGCACGCTCGACTTGCGCGAGGGTTTCCGCACTTAACGGGGTGACGTCGGTGACGGGCGCGGCGAAAGGCTCCAGGCGGTACAGGCGATAGCCATCCGACGGTAGGGGCGCGTTGACGACGCGAAGCGCGTCATTGTCGGCGGTGTAGGCCACACTGCCGACTGCCTCGACCGTGACCATCTCGCGGGCCAGCCTATCGACGGACGGTGGGGTGAAGGCGTATCCCCACAGGGCGCAGCTACCGACGGCAGCCAGAATCGCGGGGAGCGCAAAAAATGTAATACGGAGCGACCAGCGCATGTGCTTTCCTCATCACGGTTGCGTTCAGCTTTAGTGTATACCCAAACCCGATGGTACAATCGATGCGTAGGCTGGTCGAAGGATAACGACGTTGACCGAACACGCGGAAAATCAACCCTTGTGGCAGGCGATGCACCTACCCGCCCCCGGCACACCGATGACCGCTGAGGCGTTTATGGCCTTGCCTGAAGTGAATTTCTATCTCGAGCTTATCGACGGGGTGGTGGTTTACCCACACTGTAACGAGGATACGATGACCGCTGCACCGATTCCCGAACATCAGGATGTGGTGGGCAATGTGTACACCCTATTGCGGGAGTATGCCCGCCGACACGGTGGAAAAGCAAGTTCCGCACCGGTCACAGTCGCCCTATCCGAAAGCGACCAGGTGCAACCCGACGTGATGTGGTTAGCCGAGCACAGTGCTTGCACCCGCACGGACACGCTGTACCGGGGTGCGCCGGAGTGGGTCGTGGAGGTGCTGTCTCCGAGCACGGCCCGCCGCGACCGCACCGAAAAATACGCCCTCTACGAGATGCACGGCGTCCACGAATATTGGATCGTCGACCCGCACTACAGCCTCATCGAAGTGTACGTGCGCGAGGGCGCAACCTTCCGCCGCATGGGGGCCTACGCCCCCGCCGATACCTTCGAATCCCCCGTGCTGGGCGCGCGCACAGTCGCCGTGCGCGAGGTTTTCGCCATTTAAGCCAGAAAGAAAGTTGCCATGCGCATATCACCGAGGTTGTGGTTGATCTGGGTCGCGGTTGCTGGCGGGCTTGTTTGGATGCTTGCGATCAGCTTGTTCTGGGCGCAGCCGACGTTTTTGGCCGAGATCGAACTGCTGCTGTTATTCGGGGTCGCCGTCACGACCCCGCTGGCGTTACGCCTCGCCGCCCAACCCAATCGCAACGAACGCCTGCCACTGGTGATGCGGGTGGCCGCGTATCTGTATCCTGTCGCTGTTCTGTGCGTCGGCTTGGCCCTCGCTTTGCAGCCGGGGATACTGGCCGCCTTGTTCGCCTGCGGTTGGATGGCCCAGACGATTCTGCTCGCACTGTATGGCCTCAAACGGCTGCTCGCACGACCGATCTTCGCGATAGAGGAGGTGTGCATCGATATGGGCTTGCTCTACGTGCCCATCAGCGGCGTGTGGTTGCTCGCCTACGCCGCCGATGTCGCCCTGCTGACATTCGACCCGGTCGCCGTGATTCTCACCGCCGTGCACTTTACATTTATCAGTCCTGGGGCGCTGGTCATCATCGGAATGATGGGGCGTCGGCTCTACGGGTCACGTGGATGGCGGGTGTATCGGGCTGTCGCCAGCCTGGCACTGCTCAGCCCGGCTCTCGTGGCCGCAGGTATAACGCTCACGCAGTTTTCTGGCAGGCTGTGGCTGGAAGCCGGGGCCGTCGTTATCCTGGCGGGCAGCTTTTTGCTACTGGCGTCGATGTATGCCCTGGGCGCAATGCCACAGCGCCACATTGCCCGGGCGATGATTGCTTTATCCGCAGGCGCATTGCTGATAACGATGGGCTTTGCGCTGGCCTATTCGCTGGGGCGCTTCGGTGGGTGGTGGTTGGTTCCGCTCACGCGGATGGTGCGCTGGCACGGCTGGTTGAACGCGGTCGGCTTTGTGGGGTTTGGCCTGCTGGCCTGGAACATCGACGCCCCCGTATTTCGGGTGGCAGCACCGGGAATACCCTTCAGCCGGTTACCGTGGCGATGGCATATCGGCCCAGCGTTTTTCCAGCGCATCGATGCGCTCGACGCGAACTCAGATGCCAAACCAACGGGTATTGTCGACCAGCTTGCCGACTACGTAGCACCAGACTTCGCACCCGATACGATTCGACCCGCCATCAAATACTTTTACGAACATACGGCGGCTCAACAACTGTGGGTGTATCCGCAATGGCACCCCGGCTTTCGCTTGTTGGCGTACATCTACAAGCAAATCAGTAGCCGCCTCGGCCAAATGAACTTCCCGACGCACCCAGAAACGACCGAAACATTGATCTCCAGCGACATTGTGCCCCTACGCGACGACCTCGATGGGCGTGAGCGGGTTCGTGGTTGGGTGCGTGTGTACACACAAACAGGGCAGGCTGTATACGTTGCGGCCTACGCGTCTCATCACGACGGCACGCGCCGCTATATGAACATCGCCTTCCCGTTACCGTTCGGCAACCTCACGAGCATCCTCCGCCTGGAAACCCTGCCCGAAATCGACGGCGGGTTGCGCCTCACCAGCTTCAGTTCACGCGAAGGTGACCAGGGCGTGTACTTTGCTGCACCGTGGGTGGCGGGTCGGGTGCCCATCAACGAGACGCTTACCGTGCACTCGGCAGACGTGGCGTATGCGACCTACCCCGACGCGTTGCCACGCGGCGAAAG
>CAYSVE010000414.1:0-5691 GCA_964434365.1 uncultured Anaerolineaceae bacterium
TATCAACTAAAAACAGGTGACCAGGTAGAAGTTCAGACAGCAAAGCGCGGCGGCCCCAGCCTCGACTGGCTAAACCCCGAACTGGGCTATGTGAAAACCAACCGCGCCCGCTCGAAGATTCGGCACTGGTTCCGCAAGCAAAACCGCGAAAAGCACATCGCAGCAGGTCGCACCGTCATGGATGCGGAAATCAAGCGCCTCGGCCTCGTCGATACAATGACTTATGACACCGTAGCCGGCCTGTTCAACTACGAGCGTGCCGAGGACTTCTACGCGGCGGTGGGTGCTGGCGACATCAACGGTGCGCAGATTTCCGGGCGTATACTCGAACACGAGCGCCAACAGCAACAGCGCGAAGAGCATCTGCACCTGTTGGAAGATTCGCGCCCAACAATGCGGATCATGCCGAACACCAATGGGGTCGGCGGGGTGCATGTACAGGGCGCGGGTGGCTTCCTGGTGAATATGGGCCGGTGCTGTAATCCTGTCCCGGGTGACGAGATCGTTGGCTATATCACGCGTGGGCGCGGCATTACTGTTCATCGCACCGATTGCACCAACATCGCCGGCCACACCGAACCCGAGCGGCTCATCGATGTCGGTTGGGCACATGTCGACGACAAACAGTGCTACTCGGTACCGGTGGAAATCGTCGCGTATGACCGTGAGGGGTTGATGCGCGACATCAGCACGGCCATTGCAGACGAGAAAATCAACATGTCCACCGTCAACGTTTCCACGAAGCAAAACATCGCGAACATCCATGTGACGATGGAACTGAACGACATACAGCAGCTCTCGCGCATTCTCTCGCGCATTTCGCACATCTCCAGCGTCGTTGAGGCGCGCCGCCGAAATATGAACTGAGCCTGGTTCGTAAAATCTGTTAAACTGTGGTATAACGGTCTAAGTCATCCGTTGCTTCTATAACCTGCCTCCACAACTAACTGAGTTATGAGGGCAGCGACGTTAAGTGAGGACACCGATGCTAGACCCGCAGTATGACACAGCACGCCAACAGATCGACGCGGTGGACCCCTCTACCCGTCTCGTCGTCATCCACCCCAACTACCTGCGGCACCGCCTTCTACTCGATAGTTTGCTGAAGCAGGACAACGCAGTTTACATCCGGTTCGATGGCAATGCCCTCAACACCGCCGACCTACGCAGCCAGATGGCCAGCGCGTTAGACGTCCAAACCGGGCAACCCGACCTCAATGGGAGTACCCGCCTGGTTTTGGACGAGTGCGACCGCGCCGAAGCCGACGCCTTCGACCAGTTTCTCGGCGAAATTGTCGACCATGTATCGCAGACCGAGAACAGCCGAATTACCGTCATCAGCCGAGTGACACCACAGTACATCCTCAGCAACGAAGATGCACACCGCGTTGCACACTTCGTCCCGGTGGACGAAGGGCTAATGCTGTGCAACTACGCCCGTGAGGAGAAAAAACCGGCCCTGTTGGAGGTTCAATCCTTCGGGACAGGCCGTGTTCTACTCAATGGCATCGAAATTGGTGCCTGGGATGGCGTGCTTCCGCGCTCCCTATTCTTTTACCTCGTAGACCGGGGCATGACGACGCGCAACGAAATTTTCGATACTTTTTGGCCAAAATTAACCACACGCGAGGCGACGAACGTTTTCCACGTCACCAAGCGCAAAATTAGTGAAGTGCTCGGTATGGACCTAACAGTTTACTGGTCGGGCTTTTACCGCATTTCTCCCGACATCCATCTCGTCTACGATGCAATGGAGTTCACCCGGTTGGTGCAAGAAAGCGCCATCGCCCCGCCAGACGAGGCCGAAGCGCAACTTGTGCGTGCCAGCACACTTTATCGTGGGCCGTTCCTCACATCACTCACCCTTGAGTGGGCCGAGAATCGACGTCAGGATTTGCTGCAAACCTACGGCGAAGTGCTCGTGAGCCTCGCAAAGGCGAGCGAAAAGGCGAACGAAAAGGGCCAAGCACTTGGGCGCTACGTCCGTGCCGCACAAACGAACCCCACCCGCGAGGATCTCGTGCAGAGCATCATGACCTTGTACGATGAAATGGGTCACTACGACGATGCGCTTACCGCGTACGACCGACTCGTTGATGCGCTGAAAACCGAGCTTGAACTCGCACCGGCTCCGCAGTTGCAGGAGCTAGCCGAGTCTATCCGTGAGAAGACACATCACACCTAAGCGGTGCGTGTCCTCCTCGTCGAACCCTATTATGGTGGTAGCCACAAGGCATGGGCCGATGGCTACCGCCGTTTCTCGCGCCACACGGTCGATTTGCTGACGTTACCTGCGCAGTTCTGGAAGTGGCGTATGCAGGGCGGGGCCGTGACACTGGCACGCCTATACGCCGATTTTCCGCAGCCTGATGTTATCCTCGCGACCGACATGATGGACCTGTCGTTGTTTCGCGCGCTGGCGAGGCCGAATACCCCCCTCAGTTTATACTTCCACGAAAATCAACTGACCTACCCGCAAAACGATCGGCAGCGACACGGCTGGCAGTACGGCTTCATCAACTACGCGAGTGCACTGGCTGCGGACCGCATCTACTTCAACAGCGCCTTTCACCGAGAGGCATTTTTCGACGAACTACCCCGTATGCTTAAACACTTCGGCGATTACAACGAGTTGGACACGGTTGCCGAACTTCAAGGCCGCAGCGAGGTGCTCTGGCTTGGGCTGGACTTGCGCCGCTACGATGTACACCAAACGGAGCGCTCATCTGGGCCGCCGCTCATCGTATGGAATCATCGCTGGGAAGCGGACAAAAATCCGACCGAGTTTTTACGGGCACTCCACAAATTGGCCGATGCTGGTATCGAGTTTCGGGTGGCGTTGGTTGGGGAGAACTTCAGCCGAGAGCCGACCGAGTTCGAGGCCGCGCGTGACCGACTCGGCGCGCGTGTGGTGCACTATGGTTTCATCGAAGCGTTTGCGACGTATGCTCGGCTACTCTGGCAGGCGGATTTCGTGGTGAGTTCCGCCTACCAGGATTTTTTCGGGGGCGCGATTGCCGAGGCCATCTACTGCGGATGCGTGCCCTTGCTGCCGCGACGCCTTAACTATCCGGCGCTTGTGCCTGAGACTGAACACCGTGTGTGCACCTATCATGGTGATGGCGGGCTACACCCTCTGCTACGTCGACACCTCACGGAATCCATCAGCATTAACGTGGACGCACTCCGTGCGCATGTTGCGCAGTTCGACTGGTCGAAGATGGCCCCGCGTTACGACAAAGTGCTTACTCTGTTGGCTCAGGGGCAATAATGGTGGGTTGGTAAAGCACAACTGAATCGACGACCTCTTTGTTACGCATGGAAATGATGTAATCGCCGCCATTGCGGCCACGCTTCACTTGCTCCGCAAGGCCGATGCGCATGTACTTGGGCTTGTTTTTGCTCGTCATCACAATGATGTTGTCATCCTGGTGCCCCACTGTTGCCGCTGCAAGTCCACCACTGTCACCCGGCACACGCATCGAAATGACCCCTTGCCCGGCACGGCCCTGCTTTGGATATTCGCTGGCTGGTGAAATCTTCGCGATGCCATCCTCGGTGATGTTCCACACCCATTGGTTGTCCCGTTCATTTGGCGGCATAGCAAAAGCACCAACGATGCGGTCGCCGTCGTTCAATTTGATGCCGCGCATCCCGCCGGAGGGCAACCCTGTGGGCCGTACTTCGACCTCAGCGAAGCGAATCGCCATGCCGCTAGAACTCGTTAGCATAACCTCTTCTTCGCCGTTCGTCGGGAAAACGAACATCAACCGATCGTCGGTCACATTCATCACTGTGAAGACCTTGTTCGTCAACCCTGGCACATCTTCGTACTTCAAGCGTTTGACCTGCCCGCTCTGTGCAACGAGGAACAGGAATCCGCTTTCGAAGTTTGGTGGCATACTCAAGACCGTGACAATCTCATCGTTTGCTGAAAGGCCGCACAGGTCACTGAAATGCGTGCCGTCCGGCGGTTCTGCAACCTGGGGTAACTGCTGTGCCGGTATAGTCGCACACTCGCCATTCGCTGTGAATAAGTACACGGTGTGTGTCGTGCTGCTCTCGACGATAAAGCGCGGCGGTTCCTTGTCAGAGGTCGTGACACGCGGCGGGCCGTCCTCATGCAAATGTGCGATCTTCCCGGCAACGGTTAGTGTGAGCCAGGCTTGCTCCTCAGGGACCATCAGCGCTTCGACGCTCGCAACGGCGGTTGCGGTTTCGTCGACGATGATTGTTCGGCGTTGGCTGCCGTACTCATCCTTCATATCTGCGAGTTCGCTGGCGATGACCGAGCGCATTTTCTGCGGACTTTCCAGCAGGCCCGTCAGGTATTTGATGAGCTTCTGCTTCTCCTTGTGCTCATCGTCGATCTTCTTGCGCTCTAGTGCAGCGAGGCGGCGCAGTTGCATATCGAGGATAGCCTGGGCCTGAATCTCGGTTACACTCAATTCCTTCATGAGGTTCGTGCGGGCGGTTTCTACCCGGCGCGACTTACGAATGATTTCGATAGCCCGATCAAGATTATCCAACGCTTTGATGAGACCTTCGAGGATGTGTGCGCGCTCCTCCGCCTTTTGCAGGTCATACTCGCTGCGCCGACGCACCACTTCCAAACGGTGCCCAAGGTAGACGCGCAACGCCTGCTTGAGCGTCAGCACACGCGGTTGGCCATCGACCAACGCGAGCATTATGATGCTGAATGTGTCTTCCAGCGGTGTAAGCTTAAACAGCTTCGTGATGACGTCGTTGGCCTCGGCACCGCGCTGCAACTCGACGATGATGCGCATGCCCTGACGGTCACTTTCGTCGCGCAAATCGCTGATACCCTCGATTTTGCCATCGCGCACGAGGTCGGCAATACGGCTAATGAGCGAGGATTTGTTCGTCTGGTAAGGCAATTCATTGATAATCAACTGTGATTTGCCGCGCCCGATGTCCTCGATGTACACCTTCGCGCGCACTGTGATTTTACCGCGCCCGGTTGCATAAGCCGTGACGAGCGTGTCGTCCTCGCTGTCGCTACGCAGGCCGTCCTTGTGACGGTAAACGAGGCCACCCGTGGGGAAATCTGGCCCTTTGATGAACTGCATCAGGTCTTCGATGGTCACATCGTCGAGCTTGTCCCAGCAGTCCAACATATAGATGAGTGCATTGCACACTTCGACCATGTTGTGCGGTGGGATGTTCGTGGACATACCCACTGCGATACCACTCGCCCCATTGACCAACAAATTCGGGATGCTCGCGGGCAGCACAAGGGGTTCTTGCAGGCTACCATCGAAGTTCTCGCCGAAGTTGACGGTGTCCTTGTCGATGTCCACAAGGAGTTCTTCGCCGAGTGAGGCCATGCGGGCCTCGGTATAGCGCATCGCAGCGGCGCTGTCGCCATCGATGCTGCCGAAGTTCCCCTGACCATCGACAAGCACATAGCGCATGGAGAAATCCTGCGCGAGGCGTACCATCGTCTCGTAGACGGCGGCGTCGCCATGCGGGTGATACTTGCCCAACACCTCGCCGACAATACGCGCGCTCTTCTTGTAGGGTCCGTCCGCGCGGAGGCTCATGTCGTGCATGGCATATAAAATGCGTCGATGCACGGGCTTCAGGCCATCGCGGGCATCGGGCTATGCCCGCGAGACGATCACGCTCATGGCGTAATCCAGGTACGCCTCGCGCATCTCCTGGTCGATA
>CAYSVE010000415.1:0-5684 GCA_964434365.1 uncultured Anaerolineaceae bacterium
GCATCTGTGGCAGCAGGGCCTCGATGTCGGTGGCGGAGAGGGTTTGCACCCACCGGTCGATTGTCGGTAGCAGGCCGGCGTGATGCAACAAAATAAGCCCGTTGCCTTCGAGGAAGCCAGTCAGCCAGGCGGCGGCATCCTCCGGGGTGCCTGCACGCGACAGCGCGAGGCGCATCTGCCGGGCGGTTTCGTCGGTGTCGAGCACACCGGCCTCCACGAGTAGACGGGTTGCGCGCCCGCGTACGAGACCATGCGCACCGTCCTGGTTCATAATGCCGGTGATGGCCCGATGCCACGCGGTCTGATGTTCGCGGAGCAGCCCTATCGCGCCATGGAAGGTAATCATCGCGGCGAACATCGTGCGCGCCGCGTCGTTGTCGAGTGAGGCACACGCCGACGGCAGGCCGACACAGGTTCGGGCGACGATGCTGTCGATAATCGGCACGACAACGGCGACATCGGTATCGCGCACGTCGCCATACACGCGCACCTGCGCTAGCGGCGGCAGGCTGTTCATCAGGGCGATGATGTCCGTGCTCACGCCGACGCGATTGCCGAGTTCGGCGGTTGCGGTCGGCAGCGCGTCGGGCAGGTCGGCCAGGGTGAGCAACCCCACGAGGTGCGTCAGTTGTGGAATGGACTCGGCCTCTTTGGCCTGTTGCAGCGCGAAGTCCGTCGCCGCTGCCTCGATGGTGCTGCCGTGTGCGCTCTTCTCGATGAGGCGCACTTCGTATTCCGGCTGCCAGTCGAGCTTCCACACTTCGCGGAAGGTGCCATCGACCTCACCGACATCCTCTTTGGTGGCCCACGGTACATTGAGGATGTGCAGGCGGTGCAGCAGTTGGCTGCGCTGGAGGTGCCGGTCGACGCGCAGGTCGAGCGTTAGCATCGACGCATCGGCGGCGAGCCGTAGCCGCAACCGGTCCATCTCGTGTTTGAAGTTGCGTTGTAGCGGTACCATCGGCACGCCATCGGGTACCGCCCCCAGTTCATCGCCGATGGCAAGCCGCTCCGCGATCAGGTGCATCGGGGTAGGGTTGCCATAGCAGAACAACGACAGCGCCGCCTCGTTGAATTCCTCAAGGCCGGGGTTGGGCCGCCCGCGAATCGCGGCGAGGGCGTCGGCGAGGCGCACCGCGTCGATGATTTGTGCGGTGGAGGCGTCCAGCTTTTCGTCGCGGAGCAGGGTCGCGACCCGCGTGAGCCAGCCGACCGCCATTTCATCGGCTTCGGTGGTCCACAAAAAGTGATACCAACCCGGTGCGCGCACCCCCGCCCCGTACCCTGTCCACGCCGAGAGGCGCTTGTGCGTCCACGGGACCCAGGTCGCGGTGGTGGCGATGGGTTGCGGCATGGTTGCGAGTAACGCGTCGTCGGCGTCGGGGGCTTCCAATCGTTGGATCGCCGGTGCGTGCCATGCCCCACATACCACGGCGACACATCGGTGTTTGGCCAGCGCTTCGCGGATGACACGCCGCATGTACGCCTCGCGGGCCAGTTCGCGCTCGTCCTCTGGCTCGCCGATTTTCTCGCGGGCGGCACTGAGCGCCTCCAGCACAGCGTCGAACAGGCCGGTGCCGTCGCGGCGCTGCTCCACCATATGATCCCACCAGCGCTCACCGTCCTCGTACCCGGCGGCCTCTGCCAGCACGCCCAACGGGTCCATGCGAAAGCGTTTTTCGGGCGGTGGTTCGTCGTGGGGAGCGTCGCCCTGGTCGGGCGCGCTGGTTTCGTCGGTGGGTTCTATCGTCGGTGTCGGCTGGGGCGGATTGTTGGCAGCCTCCTCGGCGGCAGCCTGCGCTTTGTCGCGTTCGTCCGCCAATACCGCCAGTTGAATCGACTGCGGCAAGTCGCAGAAGCGCGCGGGGATGCCGCGCTCTACGGCAAAGCGCAACGCCTGGTACTCTGGCGAGAACACGGCAAACGGGTAGAAGGCCGCCAGCGCGGTGTCGTTGGGGTTGTACACCAACAGCGCAACCGGTGGCTCCATGTCGGCAGTCCCCAGCCACTCGATCATGTTGTCGGCGTCTGGCGGGCCTTCCACCAGGATGATGTCTGGCTGTAGCTCTTCCAACGCCTGGACAAGGCTCCGGGCGGACCCGGGGCCGTGGTGCCGCACCCCGAAAATGTGCAGGCTCATACTGACTCCAACATCTGACGACGAAAAGTGAAAATGGCTTCGACCGCACGATTCGGTCCTGTCCAACGATACCATGTGTAACGAGAGCCGTGGATGGTCTCTGCGAGAGCCTGGAACTCCATCATATAGGCGCTGTGGATGGCCTCATCATCTAGCGGCCACCGAAACGCTGTGAGTTGCAGCACGCGGCCCATCATAAATTGCAGGTGTGCCAGGCGTCCCTGCCGAAACACCACACGTAAATCGGTCATCACGGCCATGGCAAAGCCGAGGTCCCAGGTCGCATTGGTGCGGTGCATGGCGGTGAACACACTGTTCTCGTCGCCGTTTAGCAGCGCATCTTCGATAGCCGCGTGGGCGGCGGCCTCGTACGTGGCGATATTCGGGGTCGGTTGTAGCATCCAGCCCCAGTCCATATAACCAATGCGCGACGCCAACCAGCGGGCGCGCGGGCCAGTCGCCATCATCACATATGGGCGGAGGAACGGCTTTCGTAGCCCCAGCATCAGCAGTGACGGCAGCAGTTGGTCGGGCACACGCAGGTCGTACTCGGCGAGGGTCATCAGGTACTCGGGCAGTGCCCGCTGGTAGAAGTGGTTCTTCTGTGCGAGCATGGCACGCAGCGGCCACAACTCGCGCACGGCAGGGCGGTTATCGGGCGGTGCGTCGTCGAAGAGCACGCGGTGGTCGTGTCCGTCGGTCCCTTGCGCGTACACGGTGAGTTCGGCGTTGCTGACGGCCAGCAACAGTTGGCCCTCCGGCGAGGGGGCGGGCATTTCCAGCGCGAGGTCTGGGGTGCGCTCGGTGCCGAGCGTCGCGGCACGCTTAAGCGGTAGGGGTATCGGTATGCTAGTGATCGTCATTTCCTTGTGTAAAACGCTTCTTGCATGTGGTAACGGAAGAAAAGAATCGCCTTCATGGTAAGTAACTGGTGTCGCCACGAAATTGGGTGCCAATCCTGCTCGAAGGGTTCGAGATCGCGCTCGATCGCTTCTCCCAGTTGGTTGCATAGGACGACGACATCGCTCACCACGTCCACTGGCCCCCACAGGCTCAAACGAATGAGCCGGGGTAAGCACCGGCTTATCTTGGTGGGGTGTGCGCGCACATAGTCGAACCAGTGCTGCATATAGGCATCGACGAGCGCTGCGGTCCACGGCTTGAAGTGCGGACTCGCGAGGTCCGGCAGGGCGTCGGTATTGTCATATTGCGGATCGGCGGCCAGCCGCAGCGCACCCACATCGATATATTCGATTGGCCCCTGAGCATCCAGCCAGGGGTACGCCAGTGCGCGACCACACGCCCGACCGCGTTTGCCAACGACGGCGGCTACGTACGGCCTGAAACCGAGCGATGGGTCGTCCGCCAGGCTCAACAGTGCGGGCACAGCCGCATCGGGCGCAGAGACGGAAAGTCGGGCGGCGGTGGTGCACCAATCATAAACGAAGGCCTGCGCGCGCGCGCGGTGCTCGGGCAGCAACAGCATTTGCAAGTACGATGCTGCCGCCGGGCTGCACTGGGGCCTATCGTCATTTGGCCAGGGCTGCGGCATCGCATCCGCCAGTGCCCCAGGCCGATAGTCGGCACGATACCCAAATGTGGCCAGCAACAGGTTGCCCGGCGCATCGGTGCCGAGGGCTGCGCGCTTCCGCAGCGCTGCGAGGTCGTTAATCATCGGTTTTCTCCTCTGTCTCGAAGGCTACTCGAACCGCCTGCCGAAACATCAGAATCGCCTTCATGTCGTCGATCTGGCGCAGCCAATGCGCACGAAAGTCTTCGAAGAACTCGCCACCGGTTACATCGTATCGCTCGCAGCGCTCGATAACGCTCGCGAGTGTTTCCACGGTAGCCCAATAGGCTACATGGTGCATGCGCTCTGCGGCCGTCTTCAAGTTGAAAGGTGATTTGTTGATATGTTCGAACAATTGGGCGATATAGGCGTAGACCATGCTGTTGCGCCAATGCCCCGGACGCGGCACTTTCACGGTGCCGGACCGCCCGTAGCCATCGAACCGCAGTTCGTTCACCACCACCAACGGCACACGGGGGACGTGTGCAATCCAACTATGGCCGAGGTGGAGCGCGACGGCGTTGCTGCGCCCCCCAAACCGCCCGCAGATCATCGGGCGCAGGGTCGGTTCGCGCGTCCCCACCTCGATGAAGTAGCCCAACGCCTGGGAGGGCGCAAAGGCGAGTTTCGCGCGGGCCACCGTGCACCAATCGACCAGCAGGGCGTGGGGGGTCGGCGAGTGGTCAGCGGTCGCAATCAACTGCAAGTAGAAGGCCGCCCGAGGGTTGCTCAGCGTGCGTACAGCGGTGGGCAACGGCATGGGCGAAAATTGACCCAGGCCTGCTGGTTGGCGTTGTGTCCACCGGCTGGCGGCACGCAGCAACACCCCACCAGAATCTTCGGTGCCGGTGATGGCCTGCTGTCGAAGCTCCGCGAGGGTGCTAAGCATCGGCGGCCTCGTCCGCGTCGAAGGCCGCACGGAGTGCCCGCCGCACCATCACGATGGACTGCATGATGTACAGTTTTTGCGCCCACCGCGCCCGGTCGCCCTCGGAGAACTGCGGCCCGTCCGTGTCGATTTGTTCGCAGCGGGCGAGCACCCCCTCCACTTCTTCGATAGGCCCCCAGTACATCACACGGTGGAACTTCCGCGCGCACATGTCCAGCGTTTCGGGCGTGTCATCGAGGTAGCCGAACAGGCGCTCCGTCGCCGCCCTAACGAGCGAGGCGGTCCATGGTGCGCGATGCGACGAATTGCTGTTGAACAATGGGTTGATGCCCGCCGGTGCCAGCACGTTCACATCGCGGTGGACGATTTCGCCGGGGAAGGCCAACCATTCGACCCCCAACTCGCGCCCGATGATTTGGCCGTGCCGCCCGATAATCGGCGCGATGAAGGGCTGTGTGCTGGGGATGGCCTCGCCGAAGGTGAGCAGCACACGGGCGGCGTGCTTCGGCGCGAGGCGGTCGTTTTCGATGGCGACCAGGCACCAGTCCTTCACGAAGGCGCTGTTGTAGGTCGTCGTCGAAACGGTGATGAGCATCCGCAAAAACGATTCGGCGTGTGGCCCGCATGTGGGTGTTTTATCGGGTATCCAGGCCAGCGGCATCGGGGCAGCGTGCACCCTGGGGTGGTACTCCGTGCGCAGCCCGGCGGCGTGCAGCAACACCTTGCCGGGGGCATCCGTGCCCGTAACAGCCAGTTGTTTAAGCGACCGCAGCGCGCTAACCATGATCCGTCTTCCTCTAAAACAATAACGTCGTATAAAACAATAACGTCGTATGAGTATCGTTATGCTCGAACGCCCGCCGTATTTCCCACCGAATGACCAGCATCACCCACGCCCATCTAACGAGTTTGTCCATCTCGCCGAGATGTTCACTCGGTATCGTGTTCAGGAATTCGTCGCTGATGCAGCAGGTATAAACCGCCTCTTGTTCATAGTGCCTGTGGCCACCATCTGCCAAAGTATCTTTATTTTTGCGTGCTCCGACCCAATGGCTGTCGCTGTCAGGATGCCAATGCAGCCAGGT
>CAYSVE010000416.1:0-5665 GCA_964434365.1 uncultured Anaerolineaceae bacterium
GATTTCGAAGCCGTTGCCGATGCTTGGCTTGCTTTGGCCGCGGCCCGCGCCGAAGGCGATGACCCGATGAGCGTTACCGCCGTGAATGATCTGTTCGCGGCAATTCGTGACTTCGACCAACAACTAACGCCGATTTTCGATGTTGCCCTGGATGCCCTCGACGAAACCGAACAGGGGGCAGTTAACAGCATACGGCAGCAGCAAATTTTCATTTTCCTGTTTTTTATCACGCTCATTGCCGCCATCATCGGCTTCAACCAGTTAGTGTTACGAGAATTTGTGCAGCCTATCCTGCACCTCCGCGATACAGCCCTTCGCATCCGCGATGGCAACCTCGAAGCGAAAATCGATGTGAAGCGCTACTCCGGCGAGCCGGGGGTACTCGCAGGCGCGCTCGATGAAATGGTGCGCCAACTGCGTAGCAATATCACCTACGTCAATAGTGTGCTGGAGTCGATGGCGGAGTCGCTCATCATCATCGATACATCGGAGCGCATCACCAACGTCAACACCACCACACTCGATATGCTCGGCTACGCCCGCGAGGAACTCATCGGCCTGCCGCTTGCAGACATCGTCAAGCAATCTCATGCAGATACCCAAACGCTACCGCGCGGGGTTGCCGTCAACCGGGTAGAGGCGCTGTACCAAACCAAGGGCGGCCACCAAATGCCGGTGCTGTTCAGCAGCAGCCTGCTGCAAGACGAAAACAACCAGACCATCGGCATTATCTGCGTAGCCCGCGACATCAGCGACCGCAAACGCACCGAAGAAGCGCTAGAAAGCGCCCTGCGCCGCAACGATGCCCTGCTCAATGCCCTGCCAGACCTCGCATTTGTGGTGATGCGCGACGGCACCTACAAGGACTTCATCCCCGGCGCGAACGATGAACTCGCTGTACCGCGCGGCAAAATTATCGGCAAGCACATCCAGGACTTCACCTTTGCCGATGCCTCCCGCGACCGGTTGGTGGCGCTCATCAACGCCGCGCTGGATACCGGCACCATTCAGTCGATGGAATACGATATGTCGTCCAGCATCGGCCCGCGCTCGTTCGATGCGCGCATCGCACCGTTTGGCGACGACGAGGTGCTCATCATCGCGCGCGACATCACCGAACGCCACGAAGCCGAAACTGCCCTCCGCGAGAACGAACGGCGTCTCGCCACCTTGATGGGCAATTTGCCGGGTATGGCCTATCGAAGCCAACCGGATGACGACCGCACGATGATGTTTGTGAGCCAGGGCGCGCTGAACATTACCGGGTATCGCCCGCAGGACTTTACGGCGGGGCAGGTGCTCGCCTATGCCGACCTCATCTTCGAGGAGGATTTGCCCACGGTCACTGCCGCCATCGACAATGGCATGGACAATCACACTGCGTTCACGGCGGAGTACCGCCTGCGCGCGCGTGATGGCAGCGTGAAGTGGGTGTACGAGCGTGGCATCGGCGTGTACGACCGCGATGGTGAACTGATCGCGCTCGAAGGGTTGGTGACGGACATCACCCAGCTACGCGAGGCCAACGAAGCGCTCCGCGAAAGCCAGCAGCGCCTTGCCTTGCTGGTACAACAGGCCCCCGTCGCGGTCATCGAGTGGGATACGAACCTGCGCATCCTCAGTTGGAACCCGGCGGCGGAGCACATCTTCGGCTACGAGGCCGAGGAGGTCATCGGCCAGCCGATGAGCTTTATTGTTCCGCCAGATAACGCAATCGAAGTCAACGAAGCGATCCGCCGGACCATCTACGAAGGGATTACCACTGCCAGTACCAATGAAAATATTACTAGCACCGGCGACATTATCACGTGTGAGTGGTACAATACGCCCCTGGTCGACGAGCATGGTGAGGTCATCGGTGTGGCAGGGATTGCGCTTGACGTAACCGAGCGCCTGACGGCGGAAGTTGCATTACGCGAGAGCGAGCAGCGCAATCGCGCGATGCTCGACGCCATCCCAGACCAGATATTGCGCCTCGATGCTGACGGTATGTTCCTCGACGCGAAAACATCGGAGAGCGGCGGCGTGCCGCTACCACGGCCCATCATGGGCAGCCACCTGCTAGAGGTGATGCCCAACGACGTCGCGAAGAAGGCCCACCGCTATATCCGTCAGGTGTTGGATAACGGCGAGGTACGGCGCTTCGACTTCACGCTGCCGAATCCCACTTCGGGCGCGATGGAAGAGTTCGAAGCGCGGATGGTCGTTAGCGGCGAGCAGGAGGTCATGGCGCTCATCCGCGACATCAGCGAGCGCAAACGCGCAGAGCAGGCCGTTCGGTCGCAGCGCGCGTTCCTCAATCAGGTTATCGATGCCAACCCGAACCGCATCTTCGTCCGCGATTGGAACGGGCGCTACGTGCTCGCGAACAGTGCCATGGCACAGGGCCACGGCATCCGCGTGCGCGATATGATCGGCAAAACCGAACTCGACCTGACTGGCGATGAGCGCTTCTTCCGCAAATTCTTGGATCAAGATCGGCAGGTCATGCGCAGTCGTAAACCCATGCTCATCCCCGAAGAGGTGGTGCTGGACCGCCGTAACGGCGAAACCACCTGGGCACAGACGATCAAAGTGCCGTTGTTCAACGACAGCGGCGAGGCCGACCGCGTGTTGGCCGTCTTCGTAGATATCACCCAGCGCAAGAAGGCCGAAGACGAAATGGCGCGCCTCGTCGAGGACTTGCAGGCTGCTCGCGAAGAAGCCCTGGAGTCGTCGCGGCTCAAGTCGGAGTTCCTTGCGACGATGTCGCACGAACTCCGCACCCCGCTCAATGCGATTATCGGCTTTAGCGGCATCATGAAGGAAGGCGTGAGCGGGGTTCTCGACGATGTTGCTAGCGGGAGGGTGGATGCGATCTAAGATAGTGTCACCGGTCTGCTGCACATCATCAACGACATCCTCGACATTGCGAAGATCGAGGCGGGCCGTATGGATATTGTTCCAGACGAATTTAGCCTACGGGAGTTGTCTGATGGCTGGCATGAACGTATGATTGTGCTGGCGGAGCAAAAGGAGATCGAGCTTGTCATGCGCATCGAGGAGGATGTGCCACCCATTTTGTACGGCGACACACAGCGCATCACCCAAATTGCGGTGAACCTGTTATCCAACGCCATCAAGTTCACCGGTGAGGGCAGCGTCACGATGCACGCGCGCTGGCAGGCCGAAGCCCTGGTGATGGATTTCATCGACACCGGGGTCGGCATTCCACCCCACGCGTTGATGTACATCTTCGATGAGTTCCGCCAGGTCGATGGTTCGTCGAAGCGCACACATGGCGGTACCGGCCTGGGGCTTTCCATTGTGAGCAAACTCGCGAAGGCAATGGGTGGGACGGTAACGGTGGAAAGTGAACTTGGGGTGGGCAGCACATTTACGGTGATATTGCCACTGCCGATACATGCCCCAGAAACCGAAGTGATCGAAGAGAAGCAAGGATAAAAGACGCTATGGCTATCGCACGCGATATTCTCCAAGACTGGGACGTGCTCGTCGTCGATGACGACCCGTTTAGTCTCCAAGTCGCGACTACACTTCTGAAGCACTATGGTGCGAACGTTTTAACTGCCACCAATGGTCAGGAGGCGCTCGACCTCGCAATCGACGAACGCCCGCGCTTCATCATCAGCGACCTGTCGATGCCGGTGATGGATGGGTGGGAACTCATCGAACAACTGAAGCTAGACCGCTCCACGGCAGATATTCCGGTTATCGCCCTCACGGCCCATGCAATGGTTGGGGACCGTTCGCGCGCGATTGGGGCGGGCTTCCACAATTACCTCACCAAACCACTTACTCCTGCCACTTTCATGAGTGATTTGCTGAATTTGCTGATGGACATCCCCGATTTGGCAGAGTACCTTAGCGGGGGAACTGCTGGGGGTAGTGAGGCAAAAACAAGCAATGGAGATCGTAAGCAATAGGGACTATCCATGCTGAGTGGCCTGTCGATACTGATTGTTGAGGACGACGAATTCAACATTCGCTTGTTAGAGATGCTGCTGGGCCACAACAATGCCACGCTCGACATTGCGCGGGACGGCAAAGAAGCCGTCGCCAAGCTGGCGGAGCAATCGTACGATGCAGCCATCATCGACCTTGCCCTGCCAGAAATGAATGGTTGGGAACTGCTACGGCATATCAAGGCCAACAACCTCGACCTGCCCTGCGTGGCCCTAACGGCCTACCACGACTCCCGCGTGATGCACGATGCGAAAAAGGCTGGCTTCACGGCGTACTTCTCCAAACCCATCGAAACCGCGACCTTTGCCAGGCAACTGGCCACTATAATTAACTCATGACCGACCAGACGACGATTAACGCAACCAAAGCGCGGGTACTGCGGCAGGGGCGCGCCCGACGCCGGGCGTTCCTCGTGCTGCTCACAGCCGTGTGGATCATCGTTCACATCGTTCTCTTCGTAATGGGCATCACGCTAAACACCGACCTGGCCAGCACCCAACCCGACGCCCTGGAGCAAATTCGTTACTGGGCACTGTGGTCATCGCCGCTGGTGGCGGCAGGTTGTGTGGTGTTGGCGTGGGTTTTGCAACGCTTCGGGCGTTATGGCTCGGCAGTACGGTTTGCGATGTTGCCGATCCTCAGTTTTGTGGCGGCGGGGCTGGCCTACAGCGCGCAATGGCTCGTCGCGCAGTTTAGCTAGCCAGCCCCGGTGGGCTTTTAGTTGTTGATGGAAATGCGCACGTAGCGACCCGGTTCGCGGCCATAGCTTTCGCTGACGAGTTGCGCCTGCCGCGCGAGCAAGTGTTGCTGCTTGCGGATGTCCGCGTCCTGCGGGTTCAGGTTGACGTACTCCTCACTGCCACTCAACACCGCCAAGATAGCCGTTTCGGCCTCGCGCATAGCGTCGTTGTAGGTGTTGTCGTCCGTCGCTAGCTGGAACAAATCCGTCAGGAAGTTCTCCATCTGCGTGACCGTGTTCGCGCGCAGTACATAAATCGGCATGCCCCGGCGTTCAGCATCGACCACAAGGCGCGGTCGCCGACGATAGTAGCTCTTCACCGTGACAACCGCATCGGCCTTGCCAAAGTCATCGACCACCGTAAGCGGCACATGCTTGCGCTTCGCAGCCTGGTGCAGTCGATTGCGCGCCACACCATAGGCATACACACTCACGGGTTGCATTTCGCCGTTCTGGACGCCTAGCGCCTCTTCCGACGGGGCACTGACGTTGCCACCGTTGACGTTATTGCCGCTGCTACCGTTCGCGGGGCGCCCGTTGCTGCGTCGGCTTTTTTTTCCGCTGTTGCCACCGAACCCCTTCTGGCGTTCGGTGATTTCGCTCACTTCGGGTTTGGCCGCATACACATCGACGCTGCCATCGTCCAACCGCTCACGGATTTCGATGTTCTCCGGGTGGTCGCGCAGGATGCCGTCCACCGCCGCAGCGATGTCCTCGCGCACGACGAGACGGTCACGGGTTTGAATTTCCACGAGCACCTCGAAGGTAGGCGGGCTACGACGCTCCAGCACTGTTTTCTGGGTACCACGGCGGCGTGCCTCATCGTCACTGAGCGTAACAGCCTGGATACCGCCCACCAGGTCGCTGAGGGTGGGGTTCAGCATCAGGTTATCCAACGAGTTACCGTGCGCCGTGCCGATAAGCTGCACACCGCGCTCGGCGATGGTGCGGGCAGCCTGT
>CAYSVE010000417.1:0-5648 GCA_964434365.1 uncultured Anaerolineaceae bacterium
TAGTTTGCTATTTCTGCTCGATTCTTTTATCAGGACTTTCAGTCACTGGCTTAGCACCCCACTTTAGCTCGTATGTAGCGACTGCGGTGCTCTCCATATCGGTGAGGGGGGCGATGGTGAATTTCTCGCCGTCACTGGTGAGGGACTGACCGATTTGCCACAAGGCACCATAAATCACACTGCTATGGGTGGGCATATTACACGTGACGTGATAGTGATGCCGCCCCTTCTTTTCCACCATGTACCCGAAGCCCTCCGGTACCCCCCGGAAGATCGAGTCGTTGAGAACGTTGATCTTGTTTTCCACATAATCTTCCATGTCATCCACGGGTATAGCCGCTAACACCGATGCAGCCACAGTCCGCCCCAGGGAAACGGGGGCGAGTAGTTCCGCCTCGAACACCTCACGCTCGATGTCCATGAGCATTTGATAGTCGTACCAGCCGTCGAGATCGACATCCTCTGCGTGCCAGCCGTATTTCTCGAGGACGGGGCGGAACGCATCGGCGCTCAGGTTATCGAAGAACGCCGAAAACGCACGGCCACTCACACGCACGCCGGCGGGCGATTGCCAGCGTACGGCGGTATAAGCAGGTGCCATTGGGTAACTCCTTGGGTGTCATGTTTTATTCAGATGACGTCGTGGTGCTGCAATAGTTGAGGTGCTATTACAACGGTCCATGTGCAACATCGTTTCAGCGCAATTATAGCACAAGTCATTAACTGCGCAATCAGCCCTGCTCAACACCTGGGGTATTCGCATCCAAAACGATAGGGCATCGCGCGTGCGAGGCCACCTCACACGTATTGGCGTCGGCAGGATGAGGCACGCGTACACTTCCCCATATCGTTTGGCCATAGTGCACAATAAATACGGTGCGCCCATGCACTTTCTTGACATTCGCTTCACCGCGATTTATTCTCTGGGCAAACTGAAAACGATTTCAGGCAACAACTTATGGAACCGCTCTTAACCATCGACAACATCACCAAAGCCTTTGGGGCGGTGCAGGCGTTGCAGGGTATTTCCTTCGATGTGTTCCCCGGCGAAGTCGTCGCGCTGGTCGGCGACAACGGTGCCGGTAAATCGACCCTCGTGAAAATCATCTCCGGCGTCCACGAAGCGAGCAGCGGCCAACTGCTGCTGAACGGCGAACCACAATCCTTTCGGAACCCCGCAGACGCGCGCGAGGCGGGCATCGAAACGGTGTACCAACATCTCGCGCTCGTCGAGCAACTGGATGTCGCCGATAACGTCTACCTGGGCCGCGAAGATACTCGCCTGGGCGCGTTTGGTCGCTGGATTGGCCTGCTGGACCGAAACCGAATGCGCCGCGAAACCGCCGAGGCACTCAAGCAGTTGCACATCAACATCCCCGCGCCCACACTGGCCGTCCGCGCGATGAGTGGCGGTCAGCGGCAGGCAGTGGCGATAGGCCGTGCGGTGGTGTGGGGTCGGCAGCTGCTCATCCTCGATGAGCCGACCGCCGCGCTCGGTGTGGAAGAAACCGAACAGGTGCTCCGTACCATCGAACGGTTGCGCGACGAACAGCACATGACGTTCCTCGTCATCAGCCACAACATGCAGGATGTCTACCGCATTGCCGACCGAATCGTGGTCCTGCGGCAGGGTCAACACGTCGCCACGCTGGCCAAAACCGAGACCTCGCCGGAGGACATCGTGGCGTACATCACCGGGGCGAAAACGCAATGACGACTATGAAGGATGTGGCGGATGCCGCCGGTGTATCGGTCGCGACGGTGAGCCGTGTGCTCAACAAGAACAGCATCGTCAGTGCCGACCTGCGCGAGCGCGTCGAGAAGGCCATGACCGAACTCGACTACCGCCCTAGCCGCCTCGCGCGCAGCCTACGCCTGAAGGAAACGCAAACCATCGCGGTGCTGGTGCCGCAGTTGGACCAACCGTTTTTCGGCGCGCTGACGTTTGCCGTGCAGCAAACGCTGTTCGAAAGCGGCTACCACACCCTCACCGTGAGCACGGTCGAAAGTGCCACAATAGAGGAAAGCACGGTCGATATGTTGCTTGGGCAACTCGTAGACGGCGTCATCGCGGTGCCAATTAGCCAGGATGTGGCCCGTTTGGATATGCCGCTTGTACTCGTCGACCGCGACATGGACCTCCCACGCAAGGAGGTGGACCGCGTGCGCATCGATAACTTTGGGGGGGCGCACACTGCCGCCACCCACCTGCTGGAACTGGGCCACCGCAGAATCGCGATCATCGGTGGGCCGAGCCACTCGCCACCGATTATGCAGCGCATCCGTGGGGCGCAGGCCGCGCTCAGTGAGTACGGCATCACCGGGCACACGTACATGCTCGAAGGCTGGCACGGCGGGAACTTGCAACGCTTCGGGCCGGGGTACAAGACGGCGCATCGCATTCTCAGCGGCGAGCAACGCCCGACGGCGGTTTTCGCTTTGATGGACAGCACCGCTATCGTGGTGATGCAGGCCGCGCGCGACCTCGGCCTTCGCATTCCCGATGATCTCTCGGTGGTGGGCTTTGACAATATTCCGCTGGCGGAGTACCTGAACCTGACGACGGTGTCGCAGCCGATACACGCGATGGGCGAAGCAGCGGCCAATGCGATGCTCCACCGGCTGCAACAACCGGCGGATTCGCCGCTGGACCCACAAACGATCACCCTGGAAACCCAACTCATTGTTCGTGAAACGACCCAGAGGCACATCGATGGCTGATATTCCGATGAAGCGTAAAACGAGCGCGCTCGCCTTCAACTGGGTGGACTTCGTGGCGCGATACGGCATTTTTCTGGTGCTGTTGGCAATCGTGCTCATCATTTCCATCCTCACGCCGTTGGTGCGCGGCGAGCAGTTTTTCCTCACGACGCGCAACCTGCTGAACGTCGGCCAACAGGCGTCCATCAATGCGATTATCGCCGTAGGTATGACGTTCGTGATTACCTCCGGCGGCATCGACCTGTCGGTGGGGTCTATCGTGGCGTTGTGCGGTGTGGTCACCGCCCTGCTGATGCGTGACCTCGGCTTCCCGCCGTTTTTGGCGTTTGCGGTGGCGGTGGCGGTCGGTGGGCTGTGTGGGCTGTTCAACGGCTTTTTGATCACGCGCGTGCGACTGCCCGCCTTCATCGCAACGCTGGGCACGATGGGCATTTTCCGTGGATTGGCGCTCATTATCAGCGATGGCCGCTCGATTTACGGCTTCGGCAGCGAGTTTTTGGCGTTGTTCGCGGGGAATGTGGGCGCAACGGCGATACCGAAGAGCGTGGTATTCGCGCTGGTGGTAGCGGCCTTCGGCTGGTTTTTGCTGAACTTCACGCGCTTCGGCAAGTACACGATTGCCATCGGCGGCAGCGAGGAAACTGCGCGGCTGGCGGGCATCGCCGTGAACAAGTACCGGCTGGGCATCTACACCCTGGGCGGCCTGCTGACGGGCGTCAGCGGGGCGTTGTTGCTGGCGCGCCTCCGCAGCGGCGACCCGACCTTCGGCCAGTTGTTCGAGTTGGATGCCATCGCAGCGGCGGTGATGGGCGGCACCAGCCTCACGGGTGGTGAGGGGAGCATCTGGGGGACGATCGTGGGCGCGCTGATTATCAGCATCGTGCGCAACGCGCTGAACATCCTCAACCTGGATAGCTACTATCAGCAGCTTGTCATCGGCTCGGTGATAATCCTCGCGATTATGCTGGACCAGTGGCGCAAGGCGCAGACGTCGCGCATTTAGGGAACGGCAAGCGCAGCCTGTGCTGCGTGCGAAATTCCACGGTTTGTGCATAAAGGTAGGTAAGGACACAGAGCATCTGTGATGCGACGTAGGGTTTAACTGGTAATTCGACATGAGCTTGTGCGAAATTGGTATTCGCTGTTCGTTTCAACCTCACCCGCTTCCCCCTCTCGAACCGCTGTGTCTACGCGCGGCGCAGGCAGCGAGGGGGATACCCGCTAGCGTCTATCCTGCGCAGAGAAGTCTCCTCTCCGTTTACGGGGAGGGGACTAGGGGTGGGGTGAGGTGTCCACGATTAGCATAGAGTCATGCATACAGCGCCAATGGCGCATAAGCAGATGTTGTTGATCTTGGGTATGGCGCTACGTCTCGGCACACATGCTACGTCCCTACAGCCGTTTACGACAGGCCACGAATTTTGCAGGCATCGCACGCTGGGCAACCCGGCCCGCCGTGCTTCGAAGAACTATTGTTTATGTTTGTCGATTAAGGAGAGACACCCCACTATGAAGAAATCTCTGCTTGCCCTGTTGATCGTCGCGGCGCTGGCCGTGATGAGCTTCGCAGGCGCCGCCGCCCAGGATGACACCATCCGCATCGGCGCGCTCATCAAGAACGAAAGCAACCCGTACTTCCTCACGATGGCCGACGGCTACAACTTCGCCGCCGAGCGCTACGGCATCGAGATCGTGGTCGGCAGCACGCCGACGGAAAACGCCGCCGACGAGCAGCTTGCCATCCTCGAAGGGTGGCTGGCCGAGGGCACCTTCGATGCCTTCATCGTGACGCCCTTCCGCGCGACAAGCCTCAACAGCGCGCTCAGCGAGGCCAGCGCTGCGGGTATCCCCATCATCAACATCGACGAGTTGATACCGGCAGATGCCGCCGCCGATAGCGCAATCGACCTGGCCGCGCAAATCGCATCGAACAACGTGCGCGCCGGGCAGTTCGCTGCCGAGGCCGTGGTGGCGCAGGTGTCGCCGGGGGCCGAAGTCGCCGTCATCGAGGGCGCGCCGGGCACCACCAGCAGCATCGACCGCGTGACGGGCTTTGCGGACACGGCGGAACTGTTCGGCCTGAGCGTGGTTGCGAGCCAGCCCGCCAACTGGGACCGCGCCGAGGCCTTCAACGTGGCGACGAACATTCTCCAGGGTAACCCCAACGTCGAGGCGATTTTCGCCGCCAACGACGGCATGGGCCTGGGCGCAGTCGAGGCCATCGACGCGGCTGGTTTGGCCGGTGAGGTCATCATCGTCAGCGTGGACGCCATCCCCGAAGCGCTGGACGCCGTGGGTGAAGGTCGCCTTGCAGGCACTGTCGCGCAATACCCCGATGAAATGGCCGTGCTGGCTGTCGAGGCGATGCTAAAGGTGCTTGCGGGCCGTCCGATTGCGCCGGAAATCGAGTCCCCCGTCGTGCTCATCGACCAGAGCAACCTCGATAGCGCGGGTAGCCAACTCGGCGACCCGGCCATCGGCGCGCTGAAGATCGGCGGGCTGACGAAGAACCTGAGCAACGAGTTCTTCCTGGCGATGATCGAAGGCTACGAGATGGCCGCCGCTGACCTCGGCGTCGAAATTATCACCGGCTCCACGCCGACCGAAAACGCCGCCGATGAACAGCTTGCCGTGCTCGAAGGCTGGCTGGCCGAGGGCGACTTCGACGGCTTCGCCGTGACGCCCTTCCGCGCGGCGAGCCTCAACAGCGCGCTGGCCCAGGCCACCGAAGCCGGGATTCCGTACGTCAACCTCGACGAACTGATTCCGCCGGAAGCGGCTGCCGACAGCAGCCTGACCATCGCGCAGCGCGTGGCCAGCGACAACGTTCGTGCCGGGCAGTTCGCTGCCGACTACGTCGTTGCCAACGTGGACGGCGGCGCATCGGTGGCGGTCATCGAGGGCGCGCCGGGCACCACCAGCAGCAT
>CAYSVE010000418.1:0-5637 GCA_964434365.1 uncultured Anaerolineaceae bacterium
GGTGATCGTGCCGCCGTCGTCGGTGAACTCGATGGCATTGTTGAGGATGTTCGTCAGGGCCATCACAATACGCGCGCGGTCTACACTTACCCGATACTGCGCAGCGTCACTGGGCAGCACGAGTTTCTGGCGCTTGGCTTCCAGCTGCGTCAGCGTGTCGAACTTGAGGTCCTTCAGCAATTGTTCGACGTTCATCGAGGCCATTTGCAGGTCGCCCGCGCTTTGCTGCAAGTAGCGCAAATTCGTCAGGTCTTCGATGATCTTGCGCAGTTTCAGCGCACTGTTGATCACCTTATCGATGTGGCCACTGGCCGAGGCGTTACCGCTGGTCTCCTCCTGCAAGAAGCTGGCATAGCCCAAAATCACCCCCAGCGGCGTACGCAGTTCGTGGCTGGCGATGGCGATGAAGTCGTTTTTGAGCTTGTCGACCTGGCTGAGTTCATCGTTGGCCTTGCGCAACGCGCTGAACAACTGCGCCACCTCGATGGCGACCGCAGCCTGCACCGCCAGGGCTTGTAGGTTATCCTGGTCTTCTGTCGTCCAGGGCAGGTTTTTTTTGTTGATGGCCTCCAACACACCGATGGAACGCGTCTTCGAGAACATCGGCACCCCAAGGATCGAGCGGGTGTCGAACTGGTTATCCTCGTCGATCTTCTTGTAGATGGGTGCGCTCTTGGCATCGTCGAGCGCGATGACGCGCCGCTCGCGCAAAATCGTCCCCGCAATACTGCCTTCCAACGGCACCTGTTGCCCGATAATATCGATGGTGCTGTGGGTGGTCGTCGCCGCGAAGAAAAGTTCGTTGGTGTTGTGGTTCACCAACATCACCGAAGCGGCTTCGGCGTCGGTGATCTCGGCTGCGGCATCCATAATGAACGCCAACAGTTGGTCCAGGTTTAGCGTGGAATTTAACTGCTTGCTGACGGTTACGAGTTTTTCCAGCACCGCTACGCGGTGTTCGAGTTCTTGAACGCGATCTAATTGCTGCATCATCGGCAAACCATTGTTTGAACAGAATTGTCACAAGTTTATCATCGGTTGAGGTATTCCGCACTGGAAAGGCGTAAAAATGGCGGAAATCATCACAGCAGCACAAAATTCGGCGATCCTACTACAGGCCAAGGTCATCAACGACAAGGTGTGGCCAACATTTATGTCGAACGACCCCATCGCAAACCAGGTGTGGCACTTTATGTGCACCACGTATGCGCGCTACCAGTTCATTTTGAAGGACGATGAGGGCGCGGTCATCGGTGCCGGGCACGCAACCGCATTTTATTGGGATGCCAACCCGGCCTCGCTGCCAAGTGGTGGATGGGATTATGTGATGATACAGGCCGAGCGTGACCACCTTGCCGGGCGCCCACCGAACACCCTCTCGGCAATCGCCGCGATGGTGGACCCCGAACACCGCAGCAAAGGCGTCAGCCGAGACATACTACAGACGATGAAAACACTCGCGAAGGCGGGCGGCCTCGCCCACATGGTGGCCCCGGTGCGGCCCACGCTCAAGCCGATGTATCCGCTCATCCCCATGACGGACTACATCACATGGACGCGCGACGACGGCACACTGTTCGACCCGTGGCTACGCACCCACGCCCGTTTGGGCGCATGGGTCGTTGGCGTGGCGCACGAGTCTATGCGCATCGAGGGTTCGGTGGCACAATGGGCCCAGTGGACCGATATGCACTTCCCGCAGGACGGCCCCTATGTCGTACCGGGTGCGCTGGTGCCGGTCGTGTTCGAGGGTGGGCGCGGCGTGTACGTCGAGCCGAATGTGTGGATGCTGCATTCGTTGGAATAACCCGGTCCGTGCAGGGGTTAGGTATGGCCTCGCCCCTACGTGGTTGTGCGCCAGTGAGTAGCCGAGTTAACAAACCAATGGTCGAGAGAACAAGACCTACCGACATACAACATGTGATGCCCCCGTGGCAACTCAGCGGCAATGGGTGTGCGGCGCTGTACCGCTTCAGCGCAGATGAAGCGCGTTCGCTTGCCCCCGATTGGCTGAAGGACCACGCCATCGGCGGGTTGGGCGCGATGATGCTCATCGACTACCGCCGGAGCAACGTTGGCCCCTACCGCGAACTGCTGCTCGTGCCGGGGCGCTTCAAACTTGGCAGGCGGCGCCTCTACAGTGTCACGCACATCTATGTCTCCACCGAGGAAAGCCAGTTCAACGGCCAGGTGAACTGGGGAATCCCCAAACAGGTTGCCGATTTCGAGGTCGAGGACATCGATACGCGCACCCACAGGTGGACTGCCTCGAAGGATGGGGTGCCATTTTTTAAGGCAACGGTTACCGATGGCCTGTTGCGCTTCCCGTTCAACACGGCAGTGAACCCCTTCCCGGCTACACTTATTCAAGAACGCGACATCGACCGGGCACGCTATTACACCGCGCCGCAGGCCGGGGGTAGTTTGAGCTTGGCCCGCATGGAGGATGTGCACATTGATGGCGCATACTTCCCGGATATGACGCAGCACCGGCTGTTAGGCGTGCTGCAATCCTACAACCTGCGCATGAAGTTCCCGCTGCCGAAACTCGCATGACCCGTACCCTGATTATCGTCCCCGCGCTAAACGAAGCGGATAGCATCGTCCGTGTGATTGCCGAAATTCGCAAACACGCCCCGGCTGCCGACGTCGCCGTCATCAACGACGGCAGCATCGATGCGACCGGGCGTCTCGCGCGCGAGGCCGGGGCCATCGTGTTGGATATGCCGTATAACGTGGGTATCGGCGCAGCAGTGCAGACGGGTTTCATCTATGCGGCGCGGGAGGGCTACGATGTCGCGGTGCAAACCGACGGCGACGGCCAACACCCCGCGACCGAAATCCCACGCCTTGTTGCCGAACTCAACGACGCCGATATGGTCATCGGCTCCCGGTTCATCGAGGACCGGGGCTACCGGCAGTCCGCCGCACGGCGCGCCGGGGGGGTAATCCTCGCGCAATTGCTTTCGGCCATCACCGGCACGGCCATCACCGACCCCACATCGGGCTTTCGGGCCTCGAACCGGCGCACGCTCGAACTGTGCGCGCGGTTGTACCCCCACGACTACCCCGAGCCAGAAGCGATTATCGTCTTGCACCGGGCAGGCCTGCGCGTGAAGGAAATCCCTGTGACGATGCGCGCCCGCACCGGGGGCCGCTCGTCGCTGACGCCCGTGCGCAGTGCGTACTACATGGTGAAGGTGATCCTGGCGATTCTTATCAACCTGTTGCGTAAACCGGCGATTCAACGCTCATGACCGACTACGGCGACTACCAGAAACTGGCGATCGATGTGGCGAAGGCCTACCTCGAATACACCCGTCTTGCCTTCAAGCTGAGTATGGCCGAGGCGAGTAGCGATGAGAATAGCCTGTACAGTGGGCCGCAGCTCGTCCACACCCTGAAGCGGGTCGAGGAATCGAAGACCTTCTGGAAGGTTCACTTCAACCAATCGCTCGGCGGCGGCGCACCCTCCCAGGTGGTAGTCTTTGTGGATAAACGCACGGGCGAGGCCAGCGTCAAACCGGTGTAACACCGGCCCCCACCTGTGGCATGACGATGACCGCTAGGCGCGGCGTGGACTCTCGTCGGCATCGAGCAACCCCGCCATGATGGAACTGACGATACCCATCACAATGGCCCCGAACACTGCCCACCAGAAATTATCGATCGTAAGGCCAGGTACAAGCCTGCCGATCAACATCAGCATCAACGCGTTGATGACAAAGATAAACAGCCCCAGCGTACACGCGATAAACGGCAACGATAGCAGTGTGATGATGGGCGCGATGAACGTGTTCACCAGTACGACCACCAACGCGGCGATCACCAGGTCGCCGAACTGTCCCTCGAAGGTAATACCCGGCAGTAGCCACGCAGTCGCCGAAACCGCGACTGCGTTGATCACCAGGCGAATAACGAGATCTCTCACATTCATGGGATATGTCTCTCCTCTACACATACGCAGATTTACATAGCAAAGCCCGCTGTTTAGCGGGCCTTGTTCGGTTGTTGCGATACTGCCTATACGTTATTGGTTGCGTCGACGTCGCGCGGCCCCCAGAATGAGCACCAGCAGGATCACCAACACCAGCGCGATGACCATCGCCAGCACCACCGGTAACAGGTCGGTGAGTGGCGAGTCGGCTTCGGCCCCTTGCGCCTCGACGAGCACAGGTGTGCCGATGGGTGTGGCGGTGGGCACCCCTTCGCGCGGGCCGCCAGTGGCGGTAGCGGTCGGTGCCTGTGCCGTGAGCGTCCCCTGCGAGTTGAGTGCTTCCTGGGCACGGGTAGCTTCGGCATCACCGGTTGCTGTGGCGATGCTGTCCTCGGTGGCCTGTGCATCCGCCGTAGCGGTCGCTTCAGCGTCGGCGGTGCCCTGGGCTTCATCGGTCGCTGTGGCGTTGGCGTCATCCGTGGCCTGCGCGTTCTCCGTGGAGGCCGCGTTTTCGGTGGCGGTCTCCTCCGCATCCGATGTGGCGACCTGCGCCACCACAACAGCGGTGGATGTCGCCTGAGCCTCTTCGGTGGCGGTCGCCTCGAACGCTGCTGTGGCCGTGTTCACAGCCTCTTCGGTCGCCGTCGCCTCGAACGCTGCTGTGGCCGTGTTCACAGCCTCTTCGGTCGCCGTCGCTTCGGCGTCAGCCGTTGCCGATGCCTGCGCGTTTTCGGTGGCGGTTGCGCCCGCATTGTCGGTCGCCGTCGCCTCGAAGGCGGATGTGGCCGTATTCACGGCGTTCTCGGTGGCTGTGGCCTGCGCATTCTCCGTCGAGACTGCGTCTTCGGTCGCGGTGGATTCGGCGTTTTCCGTCGCAAGGTCGATCGCGCCCTGTGTTGCCGTGCCGATAGCGTTCTCGGTCGCGGTCGCTTGGGCGATAACCGTTTCCGTCATCCCAGCCGAGTCAGTCGCCTGCGCATCGAGTGTCGCGCGGGAGTTCGCGGCTTCGGCAGCCTGGGTGGCGCGCTGCTCGGCCACTGCTGTCTGCGCGATAGCAGCCGTAGCTGTGGCGGTGGCGTCCAGCTCCTGCTCGACAATCGCGGTCGCGGTCGCTTCGGCCCGAGCCGTGCTCGTTGCCTCGGCGAAGAACCGGCGCGTCGCCTCAGCATTTTCGATGGCGGTGCGGGTGGCTTCCTCTTCCGCCTCGCGGGTCGCTAGCACATCGAGGCGATCCTGCGTGGCCTCGAAGTTTTCAGTCACCTGTACCACGGTGGCTGTTTGCTGAAACGCCTCAGTCGCGGTCGCGCCGAGTATCGCACCCTGTGTCGCGGTGGCGATGCTATCCTCGGTTGCGGCGACAACCAGCGCGACTTCGGTCCCTTCGACAGCCGTCGCAGTCGATTGTGCATCTTGGGTCGCGCCGACGGCGGTTTGGGTCGCGAGCACCTCACCCGTTGCGGTGGCGATGGCCTCCCCAGTGGCTGCAACGACGACCGCAGTGGACGTTCGGCGAGCGTCGGCAGTCGCCTCGCGGATTTCAGCAGTCGCGGTGCGATCCGGCGTGTTCGATGGCGTGGGCGTCGGCGTCACCGACGGGGTATGGGTCGGTGTCAGCGTGCCAGTCGGCGTATCCGACGGTGCTGGTGTATCGGTCGGTGTCGCGGTGTCCGTCGGCGTGTCGCTTGGCGTCGGCGTGTTCG
>CAYSVE010000419.1:0-5625 GCA_964434365.1 uncultured Anaerolineaceae bacterium
TGGACGTAGTAGACTGCCGAGCGGTTTGGCCGTCGAATCCACGTCTCCTCGACAAAGCCGGCGGTCGTCGGCCACTCGCCGTCGGCCTCGAATTTAGTGTTCTCGAAGGCAGCGAAGTAAAACGAGAAAACCCCCACCGCCATCATCAACAGCGCCACACTCAGCAGGCCCCATCGTGCGATGAGTGCCGCGCGCTTGCGTTTGCGGGGCGTGTCGTCGTAGCGCCCGGCCTGCAACATCTGCCGTTGACGATCGATACGCTTAGACAAGCGTGTACACCTGCTCGTGGTTCACCTGCCACCCGGCCTCGCGGAACCCGGCCTGCTCGTACAGGTGTATCGCTGCGACGTTATCCGGGTGGACAGACAGGTGAATGGGTGGGCAATTTGGGAAGGTCGCGTAGATGTGGCCGATGAGGTGCGCCAATGCGGCCTTCCCGTAGCCCTGCCCCTGGTAGGCCTGGTCGATCATAAAGCCGTGAATCCAATAGACGGGCGGTTGGCCGGGCCGTATCTTTACTGTGACGAAACCGATATTGCGCCCAAACGCCTCCATGATGTACGGCATAATCGTGAGCGACTTGGCCTGCACGTAGGCACTCGCGAGGGTACGCTGCACCGTGGGGATGAACACCTCCTGATGTGGAAAGACCTTGATTTGCATGGCCGCCTCCCAGTTTTCCTCACTCACCGGCACCAGCGTGATTTCATCGGCGGTGGGCGTCGCGAACTCCGTGCGCAAAATCCCACAAAAACCGATGTCGTGCAGCGTGCCCATGCGCTCGATATGATGCCGCAACATCCCCTCGAACTTCATCCCGGCTTTTTCCATCACCCGGCGGCTGGCCGGGTTCGCCGCGAAGTAGCGCGCGAAAATGCGCGGCACATCGGTATTTTCGAAGCCGTAACGAATCACACGGCGGGCGGCCTCGGTGGCGTAGCCCTGCCCCCAATGCGCCTTACCCAGCCAATAGCCGATCTCCGCGCTACTATCGGGCGGGTTCGGGAACATGATGCCACACGCACCCATGAGCACATCGCCCTCACGGCGCACGATCGCAAAAACATCTTCGACCTCGGTGGTGGTCGCATACTCGATGAACGACTGCGCCGCCTCAAGGGTGTAGGGGTGCGGCATCCCGCCGAGCGTTTTGGCGACATCGTAGTCGTCGGCCAATTGTTGGATTCTCGCGGCGTCTTCTGGCTGGTACGGGCGCAGAATCAGACGGTCAGTTTGCAGGGTTGTCACGCGCTAACCTCTCGATTATCGGACGGAGTGCCTTCAGGGCGCGGCCCCGGTGGCTTATGTCGTGCTTTTGTTCGGGTGGAATATCCGCCAGGGTATTGTCATGCCCCTGCGGCACGAAGATCGCATCGTAGCCAAAGCCGTGCAGACCCTCGCTTTCCTCACGTGCGATTGTGCCCTCGCACACGCCCTTCGCCTCGTGAAAAACGCCATCCGGCGTGGCGACGATCGTCACACACACGAAGCGCGCGGTGCGGTCTGCATCGGCGACACCCTTCAGTTCACCCAGCAGCTTCACCCGACGGTCGTGGTCGGTGGGGCCGCCGTAGCGCGCGCTCAGCACGCCCGGTCGCCCATCCAGCGCATCGACATCGAGGCCGCTGTCGTCGGCAAGGGCGATCATGTTGCTGGCCTGCTGGTACGCCTCGGCCTTTAGCCGCGCATTGCCCTCGTACGTCGGTTCCGGCTCGTCGATTTCTAACGACTCGAGGCCAACATCCTTCAAACTGAAGACGCGCACGGGCAAGTCTTTGAACATCTCGCGATATTCGCGCAGCTTGCCGGGGTTATGGGTGCCTATCAACAGGTCCATCATTATGTGTTCGTCATCCAATTGCTATCGAGTCGATTACTGTGTCGCGGCTCAGGTGCAGCTAACCATAGTTACACCCCAGCCACCAGAACCCCGCAAACCCCTTGCAGACCAATCGCCGCCGTGATTACGCCGGTTCCCAAACTTTTCGCAAAATATTTACGATAGATTGCTCAGTAATGTGCATGTGGGTGCGGCCATCGGGCACAGCCGTCTCGGAATCCAGGTAGCCGCCCCTGCCGTTGTGCTTCATCGGCCCTACCGCGACGAGCGAAATGCGCCCGGCTCGCCTGGCCTGGTTCCAACGGCTGTTGACCAAAAAACGCCACCGCGACGGCGATAACACCGGCCCCATCAGTTGCACGCGGTCCTTACTGCCGTACAGGTACCACAGGTGCTCCACCGCCGTAATGCCAGGGTCCCCGGCCATCACGCCGCCGATGCCAATGATGTACACCGGCGCGTTGATCAACGCTTTGACGTAGGGCGCAGCCCCCAGCGCGAATAGCCCGCCGCCGCTGTTGCCGATGAGCGTCACCGGGATGCCGCTGCCCACCGGGTAACCGTGGCGTATCAGGTCGCGGATGATGAGCGACGCCATGCCCCGGTTGTAGATAGGGCCGTAGCGGCGGTCGGCGCTCACGGCGACCTGAAACTGATTGCGAAAGTTGATAAGAAAGCCGATGAACCCCCCGCGGCCCGTCATGCGCGAATCTTCGACGAAGCGCCACAACCACGAGAATAAGCGCTGGCCGGTGAGTGCGGTGTTACTCACGGAGTAGGGGAACACATCCTTGAGCACCAGTGTTTCGTCAAGGTCATCCTCCAGCAAATCGAGGAAGGTTTCTTCGTTGGGCAGCAGGCTCTCACCGCCTACCCCGGCGATGCCACCCAGGTACACCACATAATGTTTGATCGTCTCGTCGGTGGTCGCGACCGTTTGTTCGCGCAGGGCTTCCACTTCCTGCGCGTCGGCTTGTTCGTCGCGGCCAAACCACCCGGCCCACCAGCCCAGCGCCTCCAAGGGCGATAGCAGCGCCGCCACCACCCACCAGAACACCAGTATCAGCAGGATGGTCGTTACGTCGAGCACGGCTTAGTCGTCTCCGGTGAAGTTGTTCAGCAGTTTGCGGAAGTTCGTTTCCAGTTCGGTTCCGGCGGCCCAATCGCGCACCCCACGTGTGAGCCGCACCACCGGGCGGCCTATTGTCGCGCGGACGCTCTGCACGACGAGTGCCCCCAAGGCCACACACACCACCGCCTCCGACAGCGTAAAGCTGTACTTCAGCGAGACGGTGAGCACCACGGTAACCACCGTCCACAGGTAGAGGATGTTGAGGATACCGTTGCCAAAGTACGGAATAATCCCCAAAAAGCCCAGCAGGAGCGGCGCATACCCCAACCCGACTGCCCGCAGCACATTCGCTACGGGCTGCTGCTCGCCGAAGATGTACGTCGCGATTAGCCACACCGAGGTCACCAGTACGGCATAGTTGAACACGAACAACAACGATGAAATCACCAGGCTGAGGGCGAAGCGGCGTGGCTTCACCTGGTTTGCGAACAACACAATGGATTGCCCCAACGCCTCCGAGAAGCCCGCCAGCGCGACGATTTGCAGCGACAATAACACGACGCGCTCGTCGTTTTGTGCAGCGAGGATCACCACGTTATTGCGACGCAGCACGGCATTCACCACCCGCAAAAAGGTGGTGATCGTTGCGCCGGGACTGCTGAAATCGAGTTCGAACATTACATCCGCGCGGCCCCTGCCCGGTAAATCGCCAGGAGCGTTTCGCGTGCGATAGCCTCGGGGTCATCGGCAGCAGCGAACTTGCTGTAGCGCAACAGCGCCCCCGGCGACCCCCACTCCGTGTGCCATTCGACGACATCCGGTAGGGTAGCCTCGAAGCCCTCGATGGCGGGCCATGCGTAGCTGTAGAAGTACGGCTCACCCACATCGGGCGTGCCCGGCGAAAAACCGAAGTTCATGTGCGGGTCTTCTTCCTCGCTGAAGCCACCACCCGCGAACCAGATAGTCGAGAGGTCGAAACCATGCGGCCACAACACGACCGGCGTCACCGGGCCAACGAAGCGCGCGTGCGTCTGCGCGAGCACGGTCCACATACGCCAGAAGACGAGCGCGTAGTTGTGCGCTTGCGTCACATCGGGCGCGAGTGCATCCGTCGTCCACGGCTCGTTAACCGGCGGGTCGAGGTCGTGGCCGTGCTCGGCAAATTTGGCCTTCACCTTCTCGAAAAGTGACTGCTGCGTTTCGCCGGCTATCGGCACAGTGAAGACTGTATCGCCATCCTTCTCCCAGTCGACGGATTGCGTGATAAAGTCGACTTCCAGGCTACCGCCGATGCTCAGCGGGCCGGTGCCTGCGCCGTTCAGCTGCGGCGTGAGGGCAAGGTGCAGGTGATTCGGGAGTGGGTCGTCAGTCGCCTTGCGGAAAGGGGGCAGCACCATCGCCGCCTGATGTAAGGCGGTGCGGGTGGTATCCCATTCGACGAGTGCGGGTAAAGGCATGAGGGGACCTCCAGGTCGGCGTTTTTCGCATACCTCAAGCATCCCCATTTTTGCAGCAAAGTGCAAGGATGTTTGTGCGGGTTGTGCAACCCGGCGTTACACGCCGAGCACATGCCCCCGCAATTCGCCGATGAGATCACTTTCTGTGAGCAGCACCGGCCCGCTGCCCGTCATCACGATAGGTTCGCGCGCCGCAGTAATATACACGACCGTGCCGGGTTCGCCCTTGGCCCCCGCGATGACCTTCTGTGCGCGCTGCACACGATAGCGCGCGCCGTCGAGCAGGGTGTAGGCCGGTTCGTAGGGCGGGAAGTAACACGCACGCACCCGGCTGACGATGCGCTCAGCGGATTGCGGCCAGTCGATGCGGCGGTCGTCGTCGGTGAGCGCGCCGTAGTAATCGCCTTTGCGGGGCTGCGGACGATGGCTGAACTCACCTTTGACGAGGTAGTGCAAATTTCGGCGCAGCAAGCCAAGCATATGCGCACACGTCCGTTGATACGCGGTGTAGCCGGTGTCCTCCGGCAGCAGCGGAAAACCGCTTTGGTCGATGATCTCGCCCGTGTTGATGTCGGCATCGAGCAAAATGAGGGACGCGCCGTGCCGTTCTTCGCCGTTCATCACCGCCCACACCGGCGAGAACCGGCCCCGGTAGTCCGGCAAATAACTGCCATGCACGCCCACCGCGCCTTTACCCGGTATCGACAGCACCGCCGGCGGGAGCAACTTGCCATACCCCACCGTGATGATGAGGTCTGGCGCGAGGTCACGTATCGCGGCGACCGCCTCGTCGTCGAGTGCCCCCGGCGTGAGCACGGGCACCTTTGCCGAGCGTCCCAGCGCGGCCACATCGCGGAACCACCCGCTGAGGTAGCCCCCCGGCGGATGCGCCAGCACCCCGGCCACATCAGCGTGATAGTCTTTCAGCAGCAGCTTCAGCGCGTCGTAGCCGATATTGTGGTTCCCGGCGAAGAGAATGCGTGTCATGGGCGTTTCCGTAGGCGAACAGGAACCGCCCCCGCACAGCACGAGGGCGAACACACGATATTATGGGCGTAATACGGTCAGCGCCGCAATCGGAAGCGCGTAAATTCGAGGATGTTTGCTGCGTTCACAGTAGCCGTGTAGGGGCGAGGCATGGCCTCGCCCGCTTGCCACACAACATGAGCACACACAGGGGCGAAGCTACACCGGCATTTACCAAAACACCCCAGGCGCACATCAAGAATTTGGGGCGCTGATGGATGACACATTAC
>CAYSVE010000420.1:0-5612 GCA_964434365.1 uncultured Anaerolineaceae bacterium
CGCGCACGGTTTGCAGCGCCTCCAATACCAGTTCGCCGCTTTTCGTATCGAGGTTGCCGGTGGGTTCATCGGCGAGGATAAGCGGCGGGTTGTTCGCCAGGGCGCGGGCGATGGCCACGCGCTGCTGCTGCCCACCGCTCAGTTCCGTCGGGCGGTGGCGCACGCGGTCGCCGAGGCCCAACGTGGTGAGCAGCTCTTTGGCGCGGCGGTTCGGGTTGCGCGCGAACGCGCTGCTGCGTGCAAACTGTATCGGCAGGGCGACGTTCTCCTGCGCGGTGAGGGTGGGGATGAGGTTGAAGAACTGGAAGATGAAGCCGATCTTCTCGTTGCGAATTTCGGTCAACTGATTCTCGTTCATCTTGCTAATGTCCACCCCGTCGATTTCCACCGTGCCCTCGGTGGGCGTGTCCAGCCCGCCGATGAGGCCCAACAGGGTGCTTTTACCACTGCCCGATGGACCGATGATGCTGACGATTTCGCCGCTGCGGATGTCGATGTCGACACTGCGCAGCGCATCCACGGTGTGGTTGCGCCCTAGTTTGAAGGACTTCGTCAGGTTACGGGTGCGGATGACCACATGGTCGTTTTGCATGTCTTCTCCTCAATTGGGTAAGAACGTCGCCCGGCGGTGCCTTAGCCGCTGTTTTCGGTAGACGAGGCTGGGATAGTCAGCACCTCGCCGGGGAAGATGACGTTCGGGTTCGCAATCGTGTTGGCGTCCAAAATATCGTCGACCGTGACATCGAAGCGGTTCGCAATGGCCCGCAGGAAGTCGCCGGGGCGTACCGTGTACTCCGTCGGCTGTGGCACGACCGGGCCGCCGGTGGCCGGGGGCGGGGTGCCTGCGCCCGGTTGCGGCACCACACCGCCCGCCGGAATCGTCAAAACTTGCCCGGCGAATACGCGGTTGATGTCCGAGATGTCGTTGGCCTCGGCCAACGCGGTGAGTGTCACACGGGCGGCCTGCGCAATGCGGAACAGGTTATCGCCCGGCTGCACGATGTACTCGCCTACACCGGGTTGCGGCTGCGGGGTCACCGGGCCGCCCGTGCCACCCGTCGTGCGAATCGTCAACTGTTGGCCGATGAGAATGCGGTTCACGTTTTGGATGTTGTTGAGCGAGATAAGGCTCGCGATGGACACATTAAAGCGCTGCGAAATTTCGCCCAGCGTGTCGCCCTCTTGCACGACGTACACCTCATTCGTTTGCGTTTGGGCAAGTGCAGGTACCGCAGCCACAAGCAGGCCCACAACCACCACTATCAATGCGTACTTCTTCATGATTCCACGCTCTCCGATCTGGTAAGTAAGAACTTTATTATGCGACTGCGGGTTGCAGGCATAAGTCTATTCTCGCCAGTTCAGCAGTCGCTGTCAAACGTGCCGACTCGTTGCTTCGTCAAATATGTTTACGCACAGCGTAGATTTTCGTTGCGCCACCTTGAAGTGTAAGCGATTATTTAGTATAATTTGTGAAGCTTTGCACAAGTGAATGTGCTCTGGAGGACATTGTGTTCGAGCAATTACAACGGCGTTGGGATGCCGCCGACCTACTCATTACGGACCTGGCCGCACGCTACGGCCTCGTCGCGATGCGCATCTCGGTAGGTGTCATTTTTATCTGGTTTGGCGCGCTGAAGTTCTTCCCCGGCCTCAGCCCGGCGGAGGGCCTCATCTTCGATACGATGCCCGCATGGGTACCGATGGACATCTTCTACCCGATGCTAGCCATGTGGGAAATTCTCATCGGCATCGGGTTTGTCGTCGGTGGGCGGCTGATGCGCCCCACCATTTTGCTGATGCTGCTGCACATGCCGGGGACGGTGTCGCCGGTGGTGCTGAACCCCGACGCAGTGTGGACGGCGTTCCCGTTCGGCCTTACCCTGGAGGGGCAGTACATCGTGAAGAACCTTGTACTTGTGAGCGCGGCTGTGGTTATCGGCGCGGCGGTGCGCGGGGGCGGCCTCACCAACGAGCGTGAGGCGATGGAAGTGGACGCGCAATTGCGCGTGCAACGCCGGCAGAATTCGCAAACGCCTGCATAATCACCCGCGTAATCAGAATGAAAACGGGCCGCACATTCGCGGCCCGTGTGGTTCGTAGCTCGTAGTTCTTACCGGCTAACCGGCGACTTCGCTCAGTTGGCTGCGTACCACCATGCGGAAGATGTCCGACTCGGTGATCATACCCACGACCTTACCGTTGTCGACAACGGGCAGGCCGCTCAACTTGCGGTTGAGCATCAGTTCGGCAGCAGCGATGATGGAATCCGTTGGGGTAACCGTTTCAACGTCGCGCGTCATAACCTTGCCCACCGTGAGTTGCGCCCACAGGTAGTTCATTTCCCAGATGCTAAGCGACGACGCATCGGAAGGACTCGCCTCGCGCACATCACCCAGGGTAATGATCCCGACCAGCTTTTCACTCTTCACGACTGGCAACCGACGAATCCCATATTCCTTCATCGTCTGGTGGGCCGTGCTCAGGGCCGCGTCTGGCGCGATGCTGATCACGTCGCGGGTCATATAGTCTTGAACCTTGATGTCACGCAGTTGCATGGTGTGTCCCCTGTAATCCAATCTATTTGTTAATTACAGGTTAAACCATAGCCATCAGAATTTTGCCTGAGCTTTGTAACCGCCTCATGAGCCGTTTGTCACACCCGTTCGCCGGTGTAAACGGGCGTCAGCCACTCGCGATATTTCTCCACGCGCCCGGTAACGACGCTGCGCACCAACGGCCCCAACTCACGGGCAATCGGCCCGATGTCGCCGCTGCCCACCGGGCGATGTTCCACGCGCGTAATGGGCGCAAACTCCACCGCCGTGCCGCACACGAACGCCTCCTCGGCAAGGTAAACCTCGGTGCGGTCGATGTTGCGCTCCACAACGTCCACGCCCATTTCGTTTTGCAACAGGGTGATGATCGACCGGCGGACGATGCCCTCGAGCACATTGGCGTTGTAGGGCGGTGTGTAGGCCACACCATCGCGCACGATGAACACGTTGGCGCTGCTGGCCTCGGAGATGTGGCCGTCGTTGTTGAGCACGAGCGCCTCGTCGTAGCCAGCGAGGATCGCATCGCTTTTGATGAGGGCCGAATTCGCATAGGCCCCGGTAATTTTGCCCCGCGCCGGGATGGCATTGTCGTCGACGCGCCGCCACGCACTGAAGCACGCGTGGATGCCGTCGCGCTTGACGTAGTCGCCGAAGGGCAGCGCGAAAATCGTCAGGTCGTCGTCGATGTCGTGCAGGCGCACGCCAATGCCCTCGTGGCTTTTGTACACCAATGGGCGGATGTACACGTGCTCGCGGAAGCCCTCCTCGCGCAAAAGGTCGACCAGGATTTGCGTCAGTTGCGCCTCGTTATAGGGGATGCTCATGCGCAGCAGCGAGGCCGACTGCAACAGGCGGCGGAAGTGGTCGTACGAGCGGAAGATGAACTGTTGCGCTTCGTCCTCGTTCCAATAGGCGCGCATGCCAGCGAACGCACCCGTGCCATAGTTGAGGGCGTGCGTCATCACGCTCACCTGGGCCTGCGCAATCGGGACGATTTCCCCCTTGAAGAACGCAAATCTTGTTTCGGCCATCGCAAATAACTCCTGATCGACTTGTCAATGTTGGAATTATAGAAACTTCGTAAAAGGCGAGTCAAGCACCGCAGGGCAGGGGTAATAGAACCAAAAACCGGGCCACGAAGGCCCGGCAGAGGTAAATGTAGTCGTTTTCAGGGTTAACTCAAGTAATCGCGGAGGTTGTGCGCAAGGCGCGGGTGCCGCAGGCGGCGCAGGGCTTCTTTTTCCAGTTGACGAATGCGCTCGCGCGAAAGGCCGAACTTGTTCGCAATTTCTTCGAGGGTGTGGGGTTCGCCGCCACCCAGGCCGAAGCGCAGGCGTAAAATGTGGCTCTGGCGTGGTGTGAGTTCGCTCAACACATCTTCGATCGTCTCTTGCAGCAGGTGTTGCGTCGCCGCCTCCACCGGGCTGGGGCTGTCCTGGTCTTCGATGAAGTCGCCGAACTCGCTGTCGCCGTCGTCGCCCACGGGCCGCTCCAGCGCGATAGCGTGCTGGCTGGCGTCCATCATGCTGCGGATGGCGTCTGCGGGTAAGTCCATTTCGAATGCGATTTCTTCGGGGGTTGGGCGGCGGCCCAGGTTTTGTTCGAGGGATTGCGCGGTGCGGTACATCTGGCGGATGCGCTCAGTCATGTGGAGCGGGATACGAATGGTGCGGGTCTTCTGGGCAAGTGCGCGGGTGATCGCCTGCCGAATCCACCATGTCGCGTACGTCGAGAAGCGATTGCCGCGCTTGTAGTCGTATTTGTCGACCGCGCGCATAAGCCCGACGTTGCCCTCCTGGATGAGATCGGGGAACGGGAGGCCCTGGCCCATGTAGCGCTTGGCGATGCTCACGACGAGGCGCGTGTTGGCGCGGCCCAAATGCTCGCGGGCGCTCTGGCCGTCGTAGGCGATGTGCCCCAGGCTGCGGACCCACGCGTCGTCTGCCAGGTCTGCCGGCGATCCTGCGTCGAGCTTCTCCTGGGCCTCTTTGCCCTTCTCGATGCGCATCGCGAGGTCGATCTCTTCCTGGGCAGTGAGGAGCGGTTCCTGCGCCATTTGGCGAAAGTACAGGCCGACGGGGTCGTCTGCCGAGACGGCGTTGATGTCTCCGACGGACGGATCTTGCGAGAGTTCGTTCGGCTCGAACTCGTCGTCGTCAATGGCGGTCATCGGGTCGGCGTTATCGCTCTCCTGCCGTAGCTCGACACCCAGTTCGTCCAATTCGTAGAGGAGTGCTTCGATCGCGGCAACGTCGTCGCCGTCCTCGTCCAATACTTCCAGGACGTCATCGTAGGTGATGTAGCCGCGTTGGTCGGCACGGTTCAGAAGTTCTTGTATCACGTTGCAATGTTCTCCAGATTGACCTTCAAAGCGGACAATTGCCTTGCACCACGCGTAGCACTACGCCCCGCGTTTCGGTTGTATCCGGGTTGGTAGCCCAACCCGGCAAGGTGATAAAGTTGTCTCTTCGGCATGGGCGACGGTTTCTCCTGTGTGCATAGAAAGTAAGAGCCGCCTATGGTGTGTTGGCGATGCGCAGCGGACGCATTCATGAGTCCAACATTAGCATTTTAACATAATTTTTGCATTTGTGCGGATTAATCCTGAATAAGATCATACGAAAGTCTGGTATGGTATACTGATCGTATAATGACAATTGGTTTATTGTTAGGATGCCGCCAACGGGCAACTGCTAAATTGCGTTTACGCCCACACAGGAGTATGATGAGACTAGCACTAGCGATGAGGCGAATGCAATGACGACGCGTCGGTTCGACGACGAGTTCCCACTCGATGACAACCCAGGGGCCACCCGCAAGCTCGATGACTGGGGAACACGGCCCCTTGAAGACAATAAGGCCGGCCCGCAGGGCGGGTCACCTCTACTACACAGCTTAGGCAACAGCGAATCGATAATAGAAGACTTCCCCGAGGACAGCCAGGAGGTCTCATCAGTCGAAGAAATCGAGGACCTGCAACCACCCCCCCCACCCAAGCCGCGGCAAATTAAAACACCGGGCAGCAAGAATGCCCCGACGAACGGTAGCGCGCGC
>CAYSVE010000421.1:0-5595 GCA_964434365.1 uncultured Anaerolineaceae bacterium
CCGAGGCTATCGACGAGAACGAACGCAACTTGATCTGGCGTGTAGTTCATCGCAAGTGAGAGCATCCAGCTACGCAGCGTGGAGGTCTTCCCGCTGAGCTGCTGGCCTGTCACGACGAAGTGCGGTTGCTGTTGCAAATCGATAAATGCCGGGGCAAGGTCACGGTCGTTGATGCCCAGGATAGCTGTCACCGGGCTACGCGGGACATCGGTCATCAGGTTATCCAGCGCGACGAACGTCCGCAGCGTGTCGATGGAAGCGGGGCGCAACGCCTCATCGCTCCAGTTCGACCCCCAGGCATCGTCGATGTCCTCGACGAGCCGTGCGAGGCTACGGGTCTCATCTTGCCCGGCGACAAGTTCCTCTTCGGTTAGCGCAACTGGGATGCACGTCTGGAACTCCAACGGCTGACGGTCGATAGCGAGGAAGCCACGACCCGGAATTTCTTCGAGGCCGGGGATAGAGCGGCCCACGACCTGCGCGTATTCGCTGTTGTCGGCCATCTTGAGGGCAAGACGCTCGGTGAACAGGCTGAACAAACGCCCCGGCACCGCATTCGATTGCTCACCGGTGATGACGAAATGCACACCGTTCGAAAGACCTTCGCGCACCAGCGAGGTGAAGAACGGCAGCAATTCGTCGAAGTTCTCGCGGAACTCCGCAAAGTTGTCGACCATCACGAGGAGGTTCGGTAAGTGTCGATTCTCGGGGTTGGCATTGTAACTGAAGATGCTGCTCGCCTGTGCCTGGCTGAACAACTGCTTGCGCTCTTCGAGTACGGCATCGAGGCGGCGCAGCAGGCGCTTGATGCGCTCGTCCTCGTCTGGGGTGATGATGGCACCGACGTGGGGAAGATCGCGGAGCACCTCCATGTTGCGCCCACCGAAGTCGAGGATGTAAATGTGCAACTCTTCCGGCGAGTGGGTGGTGGCGAGGCCCATGGCGAGGGTACGCAGGAAAACCGTTTTACCCCAGCCGCTCGCGCCGAAAATCGCCGCGTGACCGCGCCGGAGGTTCAGGCTGAGCAAACGTTGCTGAGCCATACCCGGGTCATCGATAAGGCCAACGATGGCACGCATCGCCCGCTCTTTCCAATTGATACCCGGCCAAGTCGATTTTTCGCCAGCCAGCCATGCTGTCACCGATGGGTTGATGTACAGCGCGTCTGTCTGGTCGGGGGCAGTGCTCAGGTACGCGTAGTCTTCGGGGTGCATGTACTCTGGCTCGGGCACGCTTGCACCCAGGCCAATGTAGGACGGCAGCGGGCTTGGCCATGGCTTTTTCTGCGGTACCGAGTGGATTTTCGATAGGCGGGCCATTTCGCTAACCAGCACTTCGAACAACTTCGGCGGCTCTTTTTCGACCTCGATACGATCGAGCCAGATAACGGGCCGGTCGGCAAATTGGCTAAAATCGGTATCGTCTGCGGCTTCCTCCTCGAACTCGTATCCGAAGTAGTCAGCACCGCTGTACGCTACCTGGATCATCTCGATGTTTTCGTTACCCACCTGGAGGTAACCACGCCCCGGCACGCCCGGCGGCAGATAGGCAGCATCAGGTCGACGGAGCATTTCCGAGCTTTCCTCGCGCGTTTCCACGCGAAGGCTGATGCGGAATTTGATGTTTGCGCGCATCTGGTCGGTAACGCCGGTGGGGCGCTGCGCCGCGAGGATGAGCGTCACCCCGAGCGCGCGCCCAAGGCGCGTGATACTGTTCAACTGCGCTTTGTACTCGGCGTTACCAGCCATCATCTCCGCGAACTCGTCGATGATGACGAAAAGATGCGGGTACGGCGCGCGTCCCTCTTCGAGGTGCATACCCTTCTGGCGGTATTGCACGATGTGCTTCACATTATTGACGGTGTTGATTTCCTGGCGACGGTTTAGCTCCGCGTTGATGGCCGCAAACATGCGGTCGACGGCTGCACCCTGCAAGTTCGTCACGATGTCGACACAGTGCGGCAGGTTGCGGAACGGCACGAAGGCCGCACCACCCTTGTAGTCGATGAGCACGAAATTGATGACGCTGGGGTCGAAACGCACAGCTAGCCCGAGAATCTGCGTCATCAACAACTCAGATTTACCCGAGCCCGTCGAGCCGGCGATCATACCATGGACACCGTCGCGGTCGGCACTGTAGAACAAGCGCCGAACCGTGCCACCGCTCATCACACCGAGCGCGCCCTCCATCCATTGGGCGCTTTCGGGTTCTTTACTACGCTCCCACCAATTCGCAATCTCCAACTCGTCGATATTCTCCGAGCGCAACATTTCTAGCAGGGTCACGCTACCGGGGATGTCCTCCCCGTAGCTGCGGCGAACTTTCCAGCGGGCAATCTGGTCGGCGAAGCGGCGCAAGCGACCCATGTCGTTGACGACATCGGCACGCCCGACGTAACGCGCCGTGTTCACGCCGATTTCGGCGTAACGGAAATCGAGTTGGCCGGGCTGCGAGGTGCTCTCACTCACCTCAACGACGGCTTTCGCGCCGCTGGGCACCTTGCGCCGCTCGGGCACGAGGAACAATATCGACGCGCCAAGCTCCGGCCCCATGTGCAGCAGCTTACTCACCGCCGCCTCGCTTTCGAGGTCCTTCAGCGAGGAGTTCTCCAACCAGCTACCGTCGTTTGCGGGCATCTCCAGCATATCGACAATGACCAGCAAAAACGGCAACCGCACATCGCCACTGTTTTTGTCTGCCATGCGCATTTCGCGCTGGTCGAGCTCTGTGCGGAGCAAACGCCAGAACTGCGAAATTTTGTCGCGCTCTTTGTCTGGGTCTTTGCCGGTTTCTAGCTCGAAGCAGTGCGGGAAGAACGCGCGCTGGTCCTTCGCTTTGGGGACGGGTGAGTGCGGCAAGTTCGTCGCCCATGTCCATTCGCGCTCGGACCGATGAAGACCGACCACATGCAGATTCGCATCCGTCGGCGCGTGGAAGGCGACGAAGTGCGTCAGCATCGCGCGCACGAACGGGTACACGGCCTGGGGCTTACCGGCAATACCGACAGCATGCCGTGCGTCCGTTGCATCTTCTGGCTTGTTCACGCGATCCGGCAGGGTATCGGGGTCCTGCACGAAGGTCGGCAGCACAATCGGCACGTCGAATACGATTCGCGAGTCTTCTGCGAGCTTTTCGGCATCGCGGGTGAGGGTCTCGTCTTCCTCTTCGCCACCAGCGGGCACGTAGACAACCGTCGATTCCAGCGCACCGATGCCAAGACGCATCACACCGAAGTCGTCGTCATAGGGTCTGCGCTCCCATAAGCGGCTCCCACTCCGGCTGTCCTGGCCTTCACCGTCTATTCGAAGCACTAAATCAGGATTCGGGTAATTGTGCAAATAAAAACTACGCTGCTGATCGTGCGCAGTGATCATCTCTTTGCGCATCTCCGCCAGGCGCTGGGTATAATCGGCCATGGCCTCTTCGCGTTCTTTCTTCTCGCGACGATAGCCTTGGAAGGCTAGGATACTGGAAATGACGACTGCCAAACCCATCGGCAAGATGAGCAGTAAGTTGCGCCCCTGGCCGAAAATACTTACCAAGATGTAACCCAAAATCGTAATCAACGGGAGGATGGCCTGTCGTAGCGATGCGCCAGCGTTGGCCTTATCCTTCGGCGGTTTCGGGATTTTGACTTCACCGTGTGGCAGTACGGGCTGTATTCGGGGTGGGCGATCTACATAGCCTTTGTCAACCACGACATTTACTCCCTCTGCTCTCCCAACTCATAGAATGCTCATTATTATCTTACGGTCGTCGGATGGTGTCAAACGGGCCAATTCAATTTGACACATCCCCTCGCCTTAGTAGAGAATGAGACGAATCATTTGAGAGGAGAGGGACCTGTGAAACTCGTCTGTACACTGTGCGGCCAAATAACTGCCGACGGCAACCTGTGGTGCGAACAACTCGACTGCCCGGCTGGCGATATTCCAATCGTCCTCAGCTACGGCGAGTTCCTTGGCGACATCAAAATCGTGCGGCTGCTGCGCCTGTTCCGCACTGCCGCCGTTTACGAAGCCGAACGCAACGAAGAAATGGTACTGCTGAAGGTGGCGCACTTGGGCCACGACGAAAGCCTGAAGCAGGAATCGCGTTTGCTGGCCGAACTTACAAAGGCCAACCAACCGACCCTGCCGACCCTGCTGCCCGCTTACCTGCACGGTAGCGTCAAGGATTACCCATACGGTAAAGCCGTCTTCCGCGAACAGACGCGCTACTACGAAGTCTTCGAATATGTGCAGGGCGAGTTCCTGCGCGATGTACTGCTGAAGAACCCACAGCCGTGGTATCAGCACACTGCGTGGATCGTAACGAGCATCGCGAAGGCCATTGCGTTCTTGTATGGCAAAGGTGGTGGCCTGCATTTGAACGTTAGCCCAGATGTTATCTTAATCCACTACGACAAGGAAAACATCCCACGCGCCTTACTGCTTGACCTCGGGCTTATCGTGAAGCCGGGCATCGTCGACCTAGAGCTTCAGCAGCGCGCACACCAGCATGTGCTACCGGCATACACAACCCCCGAACTGCTGGAACCAGGCAGTAAGCTAACCGAAGCAAGCGACGTTTACGGCCTCGGCCTGCTGCTCTACGAGATGCTGGCCGGTCACCCGGCGTTCGAGTATCGCTTGCGCAGCGATGCTGAAATCCGCGATGCCGTGCTAAACACCATGTTGCCACCTGTCGACCGCCGTGACTTGCCACAAGCCGACAAATTCCTGGGCATCGTCACCAAGGCGACGAACCGCAACCCAGCACAACGCTATGCGCGCCTGGGTGAGTTCGGTAAGGACCTTGTGGGCATCTTCGGGGATGTGCCGCGCCCGAAGAAATCACGCACAACCAGCCTCGCACAAATGAGCATGCCGGTATTCGTGCTCTCGATCGTCGTCGTCCTTCTGCTGATTCTCATCTCCACGCTGTTGGCCCCGGTTTAGCCGAAAACCAAAACCCCCATCGGTTATCGATGGGGGTCCGGTAATACCCTATCCCGAAATACGCAAACTGGTCGCGTTTGTTTCGTCGGGTAGTTAGATGGAATCGCCGGCTTCGGATGCCTGTTGGTGATTGGCGATAGCCTGCTTGATGTCTTCGCCCATCTCGTTGCACTTGTCGCCGAGTTGCTCGACCTTCGGCTTGATGTTCGAGAGGTAGCGGGCCAATGCAACGTTGCCAAACAAGCCTACGAAGGCGGTCGCCTTTAGGATCATAATCGCAGCTTCCAGGGCAAGCGCAACCGCGCGCAGCACGTCGCCGGTGGTGTCGAAACCGTTGGCGACATCGTTCATCGTGCTGGTGTCCATATACGTGGTAGCCATGTTGTGTTCTCCTCTGTCTCGTTTAAGGGCCTATGCTAGAAGATTTGACCGAACATGTCACCGAGGTCTTCCACGAAGCCCCGGACCTTCTGGTCGCGCTGCTGGATGGCACTGGCAGCGTTCGTGATGCCACCACCGACGCCCGCAATCGCAGCGATGAGTTCCGCCACCATCGGCAGCAGCACACTCTGGATTTCATTTACGAAGGCGTCAGCGTCGTCGCCTTCCCAGGCCCCGCAGGTGATGGTGCTCATCATCGAGGTGATCGGTCTTT
>CAYSVE010000422.1:0-5575 GCA_964434365.1 uncultured Anaerolineaceae bacterium
TCGCCGATCGGGACGAGGCGCACGACCGCGCTCCCCGTCGTCCCCTGGGCGGAGGCCACTGCGCCGAACAGCGATACAAGTAGAACTAAGCAGAGTAGAGTGAATAGCTGTTTACGCATAAGAGCCTCCTAGCGGTTTACGTGCCCTCTTCCCACTGGTTGAGGTAACGTTCCTGTTCCGGTGTAAGTTTGTCGATGTCGACACCCATCGTCGCAAGCTTGATGCGCGCAATTTCATGGTCGACTGCACGCGGGATGGTGTACACGTTCGGTTCCATCTCGCTGTGGTTCTTCAGCATGTACTCCGCGCCGAGTGCCTGGTTCGCGAAGCTCATGTCCATCACGCTGGCGGGGTGGCCTTCGGCGGCAGCCAGGTTGATGAGGCGACCTTCGCCCAACACGTAAATGGCCTTGCCGCTCACACGGTACTCATCGACGAACGGGCGCACGCGCACCGGGTCGTCGCCAGCCATTTCGCGCAGGCCGGGGATGTTAATTTCCACGTTGAAGTGGCCGCTGTTGGCGACCATCGCGCCGCTCTTCATCTTTTCGAAGTGGCGGGTGTCGAACACGTGCTTGTTGCCGGTGGCGCTCACGAAGATGTCGCCGATGAGGGCCGCCTCTTCCATCGGCATCACCCTGAAGCCGTCCATCACGGCCTCGAGGGCCTTCAGCGGGTCGATCTCCGTCACGATGACGTTCGCACCCAGGCCACGGGCGCGGTCGGCGATACCACGGCTGCACCAGCCATAACCCGCGACGACCACCGTCCGGCCTGCGATTAGAATGTTCGTCGCGCGGATGATGCCGTCCATCGTGGACTGGCCGGTGCCGTAGCGGTTGTCGAACAGGTGCTTGGTGTCGCTGTCGTTCACGGCGATAACCGGGAACTTGAGCGCGCCGTCGTTGGACATCGCGCGCAGGCGAATAACGCCCGTGGTGGTTTCCTCGGTGCCGCCGACAAGTTCGTCCAGCAGTTCGGTGCGGTTCTTGTGGATTTCGCTCACAAGGTCTGCGCCGTCGTCCATGGTGATGTGCGGCTTGTGGTCCAGCGCTGCCTTGATGTGCTCGTAGTAGGTGTTATCGTCCTCACCTTTGATGGCGTAGACGGGGATTTCGTAGTTCGCAACCAGCGATGCGGCCACATCGTCTTGGGTAGAAAGCGGATTGGACGCGCACAGCACTACATCGGCACCGCCGACCTGCAACGTGTGCATCAGGTTGGCTGTTTCGGTGGTCACATGCAAGCACGCGGCCACGCGGACGCCCTCCAGCGGCTTTTCCTTGGCGAAGCGCTCGCGAATCTGGCGCAAGACCGGCATTTCCTGCTCTGCCCACTCGATGCGGAAACGCCCGCCCGGCGACAGTTCCAGGTCCTTCACATCATGCTCGATAGTCTTCAATGTGCTTACTCCTCAGTTCACTATAAAGCGCGTGCATTCTAGCACAAGGTTTGGGGATTGTGTCCCCTTTCCTATAAATGCTCAGAAACGGAAAGCGTAAACGCTCAGGGCAGCAGCGCGTCTAGGCGGCCCTCATCATCGAACACCGTGCGGAAGCGCGCCACAAATTCGGCTGGCGAAAAGCGGTGGTTCTGCGTGCCGACGTGCTCTAGCGTATATGTTGCGCACAGCGCGCCCATCTGCGCGCTGAGGTCCAGCGGCAACCCGGCACTAAGGCCGCGCAGCAAACCGCCTCGGTAGGCATCGCCCGCGCCGGTCGGGTCTTTAATTTCGTCGGTGGGGAAGGCCTTCACGACGGTAATCTGGCCTTCTTCGTCGTAGATGTGCGAGCCATCGGCCCCCTGGGTGACGATCAGCGTCTCCACCATCGCCCGCAGTTCGGTTTGCGTGCAGTTCATCTTCTTGCCGATGATGCCCGCCTCGTACGCGTTGACGACCAGCAGGTGTGCGCCTTCGATGCTACGCCGTAGTTCATCGCCGTTGAGGCGCGGTACCTGTTGGCTGGGGTCGGCCACAAATTTGATGCCGCGCTTGCGGCACTCGTCGGTGAGTTGCAGCATGGCCTCAGGGTCATTCGGAGAAATGACGACGAGTTCGGGTACATCGTCGACCACATCGCCCACGCTAAAGTTGCGTGCATTCGCCATCGCGCCCGTATAGAAGGACGCAATCTGATTATTGTCGAGGTCCGTATTCACGAAGAAGGACGCCGTGAACACGGCATCGTCTTGCTGAACGAGGCTGCAATCGACGCCCGCTGCCTCGAGGTGTGTGCGATAATCACCGAAGTCGCGGCCTACTGTCGCGAAGATGCGCGGGCTGAGGCCCAGCAGCGCCATCGTGTAGGCGATGTTCGCGGCGACGCCGCCCCAGTGTTTCGTCATGTCGTCCACCAGGAAGCTGAGGCTCACCTGATGCAGATTTTCGACCAGGATGTGATCCTTAAATTTGCCGGGGAAGCGCATTAGATAATCGTATGCCACAGACCCGGTTATAATGATGTCCATCGGGAAACCCTTTTGGAGCTAATAAAAGGCGACGCGCGAGTATAGCATAGGAGACGCAATTTGAGTATTTTTGACCACACGCGCTTAACAAAAAGCATACTAAATCTTGATGTCGAGGGCATTCGGCGCGGCCTGTACAGCGACAAATACTTCGAGAACGTGGCGCGTATTCTCAGCGGGATGGCGGGCCAAACCGCATCCATCGACACAGAGCGCGACCTGCCATTCGACCCGTCCACCGTAGATATCGGCAACATCGAGGTAGAGGTGCAGGTTTTCAATCGGCGCAGGCCGCGCGCACTCATCGCCGGTATCGACTATGCACTGAGTATCGTGCGGCATTGCACCGGCTACTACGACGAAAACGATCGTTTCGTCGAAACCTGGGCCGACCTCGAAGTCGATGCTGTGGAGGATGGCGTTTTCACGACGTACGGCGGCGACCCGATGGACGTGCAAACCGTGCTCGAAATTCGAGGCCGCTACCGCGACTTTGCCCTGCTCGAAACGGCGATTCTGGGTGTGTTATCGCGCGCAAGTCGCGTCGCGACGAACGTCTACAACGTGCTGGAAGTGTGCAACGGGAAACCGGTGCTGTTCTTCCCCGCCCGCTTCGACCTCCCCGAAGTGCAGGCTGCCGACGGCTACGCCTATCGATTGGCGGTGCAGCGCTATAACCGCGACTTCAACCAGCATGTGCGCCCGCTCGTCAGCACCGATGCGCAGGCTTTGTGGTGGGGCGGCAAGGGCGGCGGCACGACACCACACGCACTCATCGCGGCCTTTATGGCCGACAGCGTCGCTGCGATGGTCGCCTTTGCCGAGCAGGTGCCGGTGGGGGTGCCGCGCACACTCCTCGCCGATTTCAACAACGATGTGGGGACCGACATCAGGCGCACGCTGAAGGCATACTGGGAGCGCTACAGCGCGGCCCTCGATAAAGGTGACAAAACCAATCAACAACGTTGGACGCTCAACAGCGTGCGGCTCGACACCAGCGGCAACATGATCGACAAGTCGCTGCAACCGGACGGGCCTACGGGCGTCAACGAAGAACTCGTGCGCGTCGTCCGCCGCATCATCGATGGGGCCTGGGAGGCGTGGGGCGTGCCCGATGCGCTGGCGGAAACGGCGCAGGCGTACTGCAAGGGCGTCGGCATTGTCGTTTCTGGGGGGTTCAACCGCGAGAAGATCCAACACTTCGAAGACAACGATGTGCCTGTGAGTGCGTACGGCGTCGGCAGCAGCTTGCTCTTCAACGATAAGTCTACCAACACCGATTTCACCATGGACCTTGTGCGCGTGCGGGTCGATGGTCGTTGGGTGGATATTGCCAAGGTGGGTCGCCAACCTTGCGACAACCCCGTCCTGCGCGCGATCGACCTCACGGAGCTTTAACCCATGCCTATTATGGACAAGATGAACCGCAACAACGAGCCGGACGACTTCGGCGGTGGCTTTGGCAACGACGATGACATCAAGCAGGAGAAGCGCCGCCCCCAACCGGAATTCATCGAGTCTCACCAGGGCGCGCGGCAGATTTCCGTCGGCGCACTTTTGGAGCGCATCGCGGCGCAGTTCAATGCAGAGCAATTCCCCGACCCGCAAGCCATCGTCGAAGCCAAGACGAAAGCCGCGCGCCTCAAGTTGCTACTGCCCGTCGTCGATTATGTGCTCACCGTGGAGTCCATCACGTTGGAGGACGCCGAAAAAGCCGACCTCATGCGCAAGGCCTACAGCGCGATGTTCGGCTACGGCCCGCTAGACCCCTTCCTCGAAGACCCCACCGTCACCACCATCGTCCTCGAAGGGGCCGATAGCGCCTCGATTCGCTACGGCCACGGCGACCTCGTGCCCTGCGACCCGCTGTTGTTCGAAGACATTATTGCTATGCGTGCTATCGTCGACCGCATGGTGCTGCACGCCTCGGCGGAAATTCGCGAGGATGTGCCGATCATCGAGGCGGGGCTAACCTACGAGGGCCGCCCGCTGTCGTTGAATATCGCCGCGCCACCCGTGAACATGAACCTCAGCGTCGACATTCGGGTGCACGCGGCGCAACCCGTCTCGCTGGAGTCCATGCTCGAAACCGGGGAGGTCGACGAAAAATCGATCCGACTGCTACGTGCGCTCATCAACTCCGAACACGGGTTTGCGGTGGTCGGCCAACCGGAGAGTGGCAAAACGGTGCTGCTCGGTGCGCTGTTGAACGAGTGCGAAGCACCAGAGAACATCGCCGTGGTCGAACGTGCGAGCGAAATGCACCTGCCCGCTGCGATGCCGCGCTTCCCGGTCCAGTGGCCGCGTGGCGACTTCGAAGGCGTGACGTTCGGTGAGCAACTGCGCGAAGTGCTGCTGGGCGAAACCGACTACGACACGCTTGTGCTAGACGAAGTGCGTGCCGACGAGCCGCATTTCATCCAACCGTTGCTGGCGAAAGATGAGGAGGCGATTCCGCGTCTCATCTGGTCGTTCCGGGGCGCGCCCGATAGCAAACGGCTCATCAGCGCGTTGGGGATGCTCGCCCGCAGTGCCGATACGTCGCAGGCCGAGTTGATGGTGCGCCGCGTGTTCGAGCGGTTACCCTACGTCGTATCGCTACTGCGAGCCAGCGAGACAATTGTTCTGAGCGATGTGGGTGAGTGGGTCCTGCCAGAGGACGGTAACTATCCTGAGTATCGCCAACTGCTGAAGACCACGCTCGGTGAAATTAGCTTGACAGGCGAAAAGCCCACCCGCCCGCTGCCGGGCCTCGACGACAGCTTCTGGTCGTCGTAACGGGTGCGGCCAGTAAGGGCGATGCGAGACGTGTAGGGGCGACGGCGAGGCGTGAGCCGAGCCTCGCCCACCCAACTGCACCCTACGCTGTAATCTCCGACACCACCTCGCTGCCGTTGGTCAGGCGTACGCCGCGCTGGGTAATCCGGCCGTCGACCAGGTCGCGCAGCCCGTCGCGGTCGAGCATCCATCGCAGGTAGCTGTACATCCGCGACGACTGCTCGAAGCTCCCGCCGAGCAAACGGATCGAGATGCCCGGCTTGAACAGCAGGTCCAACAGCGTCGCCAGCGCCCCGTAAAAGGTCTTGCCGCCGCCGCGGTTGGCCCA
>CAYSVE010000423.1:0-5568 GCA_964434365.1 uncultured Anaerolineaceae bacterium
GTATCCAGAGTAAAGGCGAGTAGCCCCCACTTAAGGCCACCAGCGCGCCCAACATTGGTCGTGCCGGGGTTACCATCACCCACCGTCGATAAATCCACTCGTAGGATGTGCTGCCCAATGAGGCGCGAGTACATCACCGACCCGGATAAGTACCCGATAAGCGTCCAGAGTACGATCATTCGCCCATGCGTCCGTCACGGGTTAAGCGGATAATCGCGATGAACAGCATCGACCCCATCGCATAGAAGCCGACGACCGCTGGCATCGCAAGATCCCAGAAGAAAACCTGTCCGATCGTTTGCAATCCCCACACCGTCGCATAGATGAGAACCAGCGGGCGCAAAGGTAACGCGGGGGGCCGAACAATCGCCGTGACCACGGCGGCAGTCAGCAACCAACCGGCGTAGTTCACCCACGGGATGCCAAAGTAGCCACCGACGTGCTCCCATTCCCAAAGGCCCCAGCTCACCATTTGGGGGTCAAGGAAGAAGTCCCACGCGGTCATCGCAAGGGCACTGAGTGCGATAAACCCGACCCCACGTTTACCGCCTGTGATGCTATCGGCGATGGCCCAAGAGCTAGGCAACATCATCAACCAGGCGATGGCTATAATCACTGGGACATGGCCGATTTGCGGCTGAAGCACAGCTGTGTAGTCGTAGCTACCGAAAGGGAACCCTGTGCTCGACCCCACAAACTCGACAGCCCACGTCATCACGATGATGGCCCCGCCACTTAGCAGGGTGCGGCGCAAGCCCCACGCGGTATGCAGCACAGCGAGGACCGTCACTGCTTGCAGTACCGTGGTGATGTTCACACCCCACACGATGGCACCGTCACCGAAGGTCCACCGGAAGATCGGCAGCGAAATCATCGATAGCACCCAAACCGCTACCAGCCCGTAGATGGCGACCAGGGGTGGGTGTTGTTCTGTGTTCGTACCTTGTGCGATCGTCATGCAAACTGCTCCACAAATGCTCGAATGTGTTCCTGAACGTTTGGCCAACTCGGTTTATCCGGTTGGAGTGGGTTGTGTGCCGCGCGGACCTCGGCATACGTCACAGGGCTGCTGAGGTTCGCAACGAGTGCTTTGGTCCGTTCCGGGGTTACGAGGTCGTCTTCGTCGCCCTGGATAACCAGCGCAGGAGCCTTCACCGACGGGGCGAGGTCCTTGGCGCGCTTGCCCACCTGCCGAATTTCGTTGAACACCGAGGTTGGGATTTCTAACTCGCGAATGAGGCGCTGTGTTTCGGGATCATCGAAGTCGGCGTTGGGCATGAAGTTCGATGCGCCCTTGCGGAATTCAGGATCACTGAAATCTGGTTTGAACAACTGAAACGGACGAAAGCGCGGCACAATGTGTTTGAGTAACGGCAGCGCATTCCACAAGAGGTGCTCTACCTGCCAGAACGGCGAAAACAGGATGAGGCCATCGACTTGATGACGGGCAGCCACCTGGATGCTTAGCGCGCCGCCCATCGAGTTGCCGATTACGAGAAGCGTGTCGTGATCGGCCCGGAGGGACTGCGCCGCGCTCTCGACAGCATTGAGCCAATCGGTATGTTTTTTTTCGAGTATCGTCGCCATTTCGCTGGCAAAGCCCGGCAGTAACACGCCTTGTGTTGTCCAACCCGGTAGCAGGTCCGCGACAGGACGCATCTCGGCAGGGGAACCGGGGAAACCGTGCACCAGCAACGCCGCACGCCCAGTATCACCCGGGTTGTAGAACGGCTGATGTTCTGGCCCCGTAAAGGCCTCAGCGGGCATCATCGTCGTGGTCCCTCAAAATAATCGCGTGGAACAGATCGAAAAGACAGAGGAATGCGCCCTGGATCGCGACACCCCAGCCGTTACCACGCACAAACCGGTTTTGCCTGCCGCGTGTGACGGCCAGCGCAACCCCGCCAGCGATATACAGCACATCTAACCCGGCGTTGATGACCAACACCCGCAGAAGCGTCCGCGTCTCCTTTTCGACGATTTCGTTGGCCAGCGGGTCGTCCTGTCGCCGTTTGCGAATGTGTGTGACGATGCTCCCGACGACTGCTATCGTCGCATTGACAAAGCCCCAACTGAGTGCCTGCATCCCAACCCCGCGCGAGAATTTGTTCGCGCGTTGCTGCAACCACGCCCCGCCGAGGATGTTCAGGCCTGCCCACCAAAGCAGACGGCGGCTAATGACGGTGTTGAACTGCCAGATGTCGCGTTTCATGATTGCGAACGACTCGTCACCAGGGCCTGCTCTTTGCGAGCATGAAGCCAGTTACGCAAAATCGGTGGGATGCGCTTTTCGCTCTCGTTCTCCATGTCCAGTGTAAGGCCAAATACCACCAAGGTGTTCGTCAAGAAAAAGAAGATAAGTTCTTCGATGGGTAGCACACCGCCGACCAGCACCGGCAACGACTGTGCCGGGTTGATCGTCCAGGTGCCCGACGCAATCGCCAGCGTATCCGCCGCGCTCAGGTAAACCGTTGTGCTCAGTAGGGCGATCCCCACCACACGCCGATGGCGCCACAGCAGGTCGGCCCCAACAATGAGTTGCAGCATGATCGGCGGGAGCGCCCAGGTCATTTCCAGGCCGAAGTAACGCCACATTTCCCAACTTGGGTTAACGTAACTAAGCACAAGCGCTATCGCCGAAAGCACCCACACCACACCAACAACAAGGGTCGCACCCATACGCACACGCCAACTCGTTTGGGCGTCTGCCAGGTCTTCGTGGGGAAGACGCTTCATCAGCCAGTACGTCCACATGCCTGTCATGATGGTTTGTACCACGAAGAACGTGTATTCCTCGATGGGCACATAGCCGAGCACCCAGCCGGTGACTAATGCCGGGTCGTACCACCACACCCGGCTCCACACGAGATAGTTATCCCAGGGGGTGGTGTACGTTACCGCGACGATGATTAGCCCGATGATGACCGTGCGCGCAGGCCAACTTGTGAGCGCCGGCGGGGCAGTGACGCCATTTCGAGCGTCGCGCCAGTTGAGGAACGTAAGTATCGCAATCGGCGTGCCGACAAATAGTGCGAGAAAGCCAAAGTACGTCATGAGGATTGACCCAATTGCCACCATTTCGGTTGAAGATCGTGCAGGACGACCTGGGCTGCATTGCGCCCAGCCGCCCCCATAATGCCCCCACCCGGGTGCGTGCTCGCCCCGGTGAGATACAGTCCATCCACTGGGCCGCGGTAGTTGCTCATTGTGAGGGCAGGGCGCATCAAAAACATTTGATCGACGCTCATTTCAAGGTGCATCACATTACCCCGTAGCAGGCCCAACTCGCGTTCGAGGTACAGCGGTGTTTCGACGAGCCGCCCGATTACGGCGTCCTTCACATTCGGGGCATGCTGCGCGAGCGTATCGAGCATGTGGTCGGCCACTTTTTCCTGGATGTCGTCCCAATTCGCGCCATCTGCCATTTCGTAGGGGTAATATTGCCCCCACAAGAACATGGTGTGTTTACCCTCTGGTGCCAGTGTGGGATCGATAGCACTGAACGTCATCGAGATAAGTGCCGGATTTTGCGAGGGCCGCCCTGCGAGATAGTCACCATAGGCCGCGTCGAGGTAGCGCATCGTCGGGCAAATGAACTGCATCGCTCGATGTTGTGGTCCCGGCTGGCCATCGACGGTGGGTATAGCCGTGTAATTGGGCAACTCTTCCATCGCGCAACGCAAAATCATACCGAAACCATTGCCGATGCGGCTTTTGTTGAGTAGCGATGCCGCGGGCTTCGGCAGCGCATCGCCGAGCATGTGCATCGTCGTTTGGATGTGTGCGCCGCTAATCACGGCTTTACTTGCCAGGTGACGCACATTGTCCTCCGTCACCGCGCCGATGGCTCGCCCTTTTTCGACGATGATCTTCTTCACGGGGGTATCGGTGATAACCGCACCTCCGTGGGCTTCGATCATCTGCCGAAGGGCCTGCGTAAGCATCCCGCTGCCGCCACGTGGACGCTTCATCCCACTAACGTGGTACATGGGGTGCCACAACGCAAACGGTGCCGAGAACGGCTCGGTGGGCGGTGGGCCGCTCTGCGCGGCCATCCACGCGATGAGCGCGGGGACTTTTTCGTTCTGGAAGTGGTTACGCAGCACCTGCCCGTAACCGCGCACCATATCGCTGAGGCGTTCCCAGCGCTTGTCGCCCAATTTACTGCCAATGCCCAGATGCTTGACGAGATTCATAGGGGTAGGTGGGTGGTTGAACGATTCCACCGACGCCTCGGCAAGAGGGAACCACTGTTCGATGAATGTGCGGTAATTCTCCGCGTCGATGGGATCGACGGCAGCGATACTCTCGACCGTCTTGTCGAGGTCTTTCCACACGGTGATGGATGTGCCATCGGGGAATGGCGCAAAGAACAGCGGGTCGATGTCGATGTAGTGCAGGCCGTACTTTTCGAGCTCGAGGTCCTGCACGATAGGTGTGTGGTGGATCAAAATGTGGGCAGAACCGCCAAGGTCGAACTTGAAGCCGGGGACATGCTCCTCGGTGACCACCGCACCACCGACCTTATGCCGCCGTTCGATCAACATAACCTTGTACCCTGCCTTCGCGAGGTACCCACCACACACCAGGGCATTGTGCCCCGCACCGATAATCAGAATATCTGTCATGCTATGCGTCTGCACTGGCCTTATCTAAACTGTCGATGGCCTCACGCACGATGCGCGCGCTGTTGTGGAGCGCCGCCTCTTCGCTGGCCGAGAGTGGCAGGGGCAACGACTCGATGACGCCGCTACCGTCCATCAAACGGGGCATAGCGACGGTTACATCTTTGACCCCCGCAACCTCGGCAGCCGGAGAGCAAATCGAGAGCACAGAGCGTTCGTTGTTTAAAATAACCCGGCAGATACGCGCCAGGGCACTACCGATTCCGTAGTAAGTCGCGCTTTTCCCCTCGATGATGTGATACGCCGCGCGACGCACGGCCTCATCGATTTGCTCTTTGATGGGAGCGTCGAGCACGATTTGCCGCGCCCGGCAGAAGTCGGCGAGGGGTACACCGCCGACATTCACCAACGACCAAAGGAGCACTTCGCTGTCACCATGCTCACCTACGACGTAGCCATGGACGTGATAACTGTCTACGCCCAGGTAACGCCCAAGCAAACTCCTGAAGCGCGCCGTATCGAGTGTGGTGCCACTACCGATGACCCGCTTGCTCGGCACTCCTTCGACAGCGGCATACCGCGCGGCAAGGTGCGTCATGATGTCTACTGGATTGGTCGCGATGAGCAAAATCGCACGCGGCGCATGTTGAACGATCGCTGGGATAACCTGCTTAAAGACTGCCGCATTGCGCGATAGCAGTTGAAGGCGGGTTTCGCCGGGTTTTTGACCCACACCTGCCGCGACGATCACGACTTTGCTGCTAACGAGGTCGGCGTAATCGCCGTGTGTAATTTCCAGCGGGTTCGCAAACGGGACCGCATGCGTGATATCTTCGGCCTCAGCCTTGGCGCGTTTTTTGTCTAGGTCCACAAGCACGATTTAACGGCAAACTCCACGCATGACCATTGCATATGCGGCCGTTGCGCCGACCATCCCAGTGCC
>CAYSVE010000424.1:0-5565 GCA_964434365.1 uncultured Anaerolineaceae bacterium
GGCACCCTGCTCAATACTGCGGGGACCTCACGCATCGGCACGCGAGACCTGCGCTACATCCCAAGTAGCGATTTGGCCGAGATAATGGAGAAGGTGTAACCGAAAGGGGACACTGGCGAACTCGACCCGACTATGCCCTTTATGCCGGGTATGCTGCTGCGCTTCGATGTCGAAGGCGCGTCGCGGCCCATCTTCACCCGGCCCGATACCAGCGGTAAGGACATGGTTATTGGCCGCCGAGACCCCAACACCGAAATCTCGCCCGATGTCGACCTGGAAAACTACGCCGGGTATCGCATGGGGGTTAGCCGTCGCCACGCGCTGATGCGCTACCACGAGCAATCGCTGTTGCTGTTGGACCTGGGGAGTTGCAACGGCACCTTCTTGAATAGCGTGCGCCTGCCCGCCAACCAACCCCACAAAATTCGTAATGGCGATAAGATTCGCCTCGGGCAAATCACGCTGCGCGTCCACTTCCAGGAGCGCCGCTAGGTCCCGAGGATCCCTTCGACCTTCGCCGCGGCTTTCTTCGCGGCGAACAACACATGCGCGAGGTGGGCATCCTTGCCGACGAGCACGGCGAGCGAGGCCCGCCCCGCCGGGTACACCACCATCACGCCGTCTTCGGCTTCCATCAACAGGCGTTCCAGGTCGCCCTGGGCTAGCCGGATCAACGTACGCTCTGCCAGGCCGATGAGCGTGGCCGACATCGCAGCCACCTGTGGGCTGCTGGTTGGGTTTTCGTGGGGGTTTTCTTCGTCTCCTGGTGGGAAGGAGGAGACTAGCAGCCCGTCATTATTCACAATCACCGAGGCCTTCACGCCGTCGACGACCGTGTGCAGGGTTTTCAGGGCGCTTTCTAGCTTATCACTACGGAATTCTTGAGCCATCGGCCTCTTCTCTTCGCGTTGCATTGCGTCAGGCGCAGAGGCGCATGTGCGCCTCAATCAAAGCGAATCATAGCACGCGCGCCGAATTTTGGAAAGTCAGTCGGTCGCGCATCTCGCGGGCGAACTCGCCCAGCAAATAGCGCTCGTCGTCGGTGAGTTCGGCGTGGCGCAGCAAATCGGGCCGGTTGTACCACGTGCGACGGATGGACTGCGCGCGTCGCCACCGGTCGATGGCACCGTGGTCGCCGCTTTGCAGCACATCTGGCACCGTTAGCCCACGGAACGCCTGCGGGCGGGTGTAGTGCGGCCCTTCCAGTAGGCCGTCGGCGTGGCTATCGCGGTGGGCGGCCCCTTCTGCCCCCAGTACGCCCGGCAAAAACCGCGTCAGCGCATCGATGATGACCATCGCCGCCAGTTCGCCACCCGTGAGCACATAGTCGCCGATGCTCACTTCGTCCGTAATGACGGTTTGCCGCACGCGTTCGTCGACGCCCTCGTAGTGCCCACACACGAACACGAGCCGCTCCTCAGCAGCAAGTTCCAGCGCCAAATCGTGGCCGAACAACCGCCCCTGTGGCGTCATTAACAGCACCCGCGTCGACGCCTCGCCGCGCACATCTTCCACCGCACGGACGATCGGCCCGGCTTGCATAATCATGCCGCCCCCACCCCCGTAGGGCGTGTCGTCGATGCGACGGTGTTTATTTTCGCTATAGTCGCGGATGTCGTGGAAGTACAGGTCCAGCGCGCCGATATTCTGCGCTTTGTACATCATGCTGTGGGTCATCGGCCCCTGGAACATCTCGGGGAAGAGCGTTAATACGTCGATGCGCATCGGGTGGTCTTTCGGTTCGGCGGGTTCATCGTGCCGATTTTGGCACATCGGCGCGTTTTCTCAAGGGTGTCGCTAACCAATGCGCACCTCCGTCTGCTTATCGAAGAACAGCAGCCCTTCGCGGTCTAGCTTGCAGTGGATGAACTGCCCAGGTTTAATGTTCGCATCCAGCGGGGCATGCAGTTGCCAGCGTTCACCGTTGCCGCGCACCTCGAGGAGGCTATAGCGCTCGGCAAAATACGGTGTGACCGTCTCCACCTTGCCGCGCACCCCCGCCGGCGCAACCGAGATGAACTCTGGCCGAATCGCCATAATCACCCGCGTGCCGTCGTCGAGGTCGCGGCGCAGTGGGTACCCACCGAAGTTGTCGCCCTGCCATGTGCCTTCGAGCACGTAGCCGTTGAACTGGTTGATCGTCGTTTGGCCGATGAACGTCGCCACAAACAGGTTAATCGGGTTGCCGTACAACTGTTCGTAGCTGCCGACTTGCTCCATGCGGCCTGCACGCATGATCGCAATTCGTTTCGAGAGCGCGATGGCCTCGGTTTGGTCGTGGGTGACGTAAATCGCCGTCACAGGGAATTCGTTCAGCAGTCGCTTCAATTCGAGGCGACTTTCGCCGCGCAGCTTGGCATCGATGTTGGCGAAGGGTTCATCCATCAACAAAATGTTCAGGTCGCGGGTGAGTGCCCGCGCGATGGAGACCCGCTGCTGCTCGCCGCCGCTCAGTTGCGACGGTTTGCGGTCCAGCAAAACATCGAGGCCGAGGCCGGTGATTTTCGAAATGCGGCGCACGCGCTCCGGGATTTCGTGCTCGCGGCGACGCAACGCAAGGAAGAAGCCCACACTCGCACGGGCTTTCCAGTGGGGCATCAGCGCGCCCTCCTGGAACACCATGCCGATCCCGCGTTCGTCGCGCGGGACCTCGTCTAGCGGCACGTTGTCGAAGAGCACGCGGCCCTCGTTCGGCCCTACCAGCCCGGCGATGATCCGCAGCAGCGTGCTTTTTCCGCAGCCACTTGGCCCCATAATCGCGAGCACCTGCCCGCTTTCCACCCGCAACGAAACGTTGTCCAACGCGAGCACAGGCTCGCCGTGTACGTCATCATCGAAGGTCCGGCTCACATGCTCGACGGTGATGCTGGTCATAACCTGGGGCCTCGTGCGCTGCTTACAGTTGCCCTATTCTATCGCAGCGAGCGCCCGGCTGTAGATGACGGTGAAACAGTCGCAGGTGCGATGCGTTTCGCAGAAGGCGACGTACTGGCCTTGGACGACCTGGTCGTCGGTGAGGAGCACACGATGCCCGCGCGACGTTGCCGTGGCTGCACGTGCAAACGTCATGAAGCCCTGCGCCCGTGGGGTTTGCCCGCGCACATCGATGACCATGTGCTCGTCACCATCGTCTATGCGGGCCGTTATTGCGCTCGCGAGTTCTTCCCACGTCCACCCGGTGGAGGGTCGTAAGGTAAGCTGGCCCGCGATGTTGATTTTCCATGAATATGCCATGAATGGCTACTTTCGTGACAACTGTTACGTTCGTAGCTTCGATTATAGTGCGGAAACGCGACTGGTAAACGAAATTTCACGATTGTTTCACAGTATTGCGCGCCGTCGCAAGCACCGCTAACATCGGGCCTCTAGTAGCTAAGCGAAAACCGGACGAGAAAGAAGACCCCAGTGGACTACATCGACTTGCGCAGCGACACCGTAACCTGGCCCACCCCGGCCATGAAGGAAGCCATGATGAACGCCCCCCTCGGCGACGATGTATACGAGGAAGACCCCACCGTCAACGCGTTGGAGGCCGAAGCCGCCGAAAAGTTCGGCAAGGAGGCGGCGCTGTTCGTGAGCAGTGGCACGCAGGGCAATACCGTCGCGATGCTCACCCACTGCGGGCGCGGCGATGAGGTCATCCTCGGCAAGGACGCGCACACCTTCAAGTACGAGGTGGGCAACATCGCCGCGTTGGGCGGCATCAACCCGAACACGATTGCCGTGCAGGCCGACGGCACCTTCGACCTCGACGACGTGCGCGAGGCGATTCGCGGCTCCAACGTACACTTCCCGAAGACGCGCCTCATTGCGATGGAGAACACCCACGGCGGGCGCGGCGGGGTCGTGGTGAGCAAAGCACACATCGATAGCGTCGTCGAAATCGCGAGGGCGCACGGCCTTGGTACCCACATTGATGGCGCGCGGATTTTCAACGCTGTGGCGAAGCTGGAAACCACCGCCGCCGACCTCACCGAAAACGTCGATACGGTGTCGGTGTGCCTCTCGAAGGGGTTGTGCGCGCCGGTGGGGTCGGTGCTGGTTGGCCCTGCGGATTTCATCAAGGAGGCGCGGCGTTGGCGTAAGGCCCTCGGTGGCGGCATGCGACAAGCGGGTATCATCGCAGCGGCGGGGCGGGTTGCCCTCCGCGATATGACCGACCGCCTGAGCGAAGATCACGAGAACGCCTGTACCCTCGCCGAGGGTCTCGCGCCGTTCGAGGGTATCCATGTGGATGTCAATGAGGTGCACACGAACTTCGTCTACGTCACGCTCGATGCCGACCGCGACCCAGCGGTTTTCGAGCAGCGCTTGTGGGACGAGTTCAATATTAAGGCGAGGCCGTACCCCGGTTATGTGCGCCGCTACCGCTTCGTGACGCACTACTACATCACGCCACAGCGGGTGCAGCAAATCATCGAGGCGGTGCGCCAGGTGCTTGCATGACGGAAGACCCCTTCTACGAGGGCGGCTACGACGACGCCGAACAATCTGATATGCCGCCGCCCGATGATACCCCGGATGCCGCCGCCGAAAGCAGGCGCGCGGTCGAATATCGAGGGGCATCCAACGACCCGATTTTCGGCTACCTCATCGCGATAGCGGTGGGGTTCGGCAGTGTGCCCCTCCTCCCCGATGCCGCCGACCTGCGCTACACCCTCACGTGGGGGTTACTGGCGGGTTTCGGCGTGTTGGCCTGGCTGTTTGGCCGCACCGACCGCGTCGGCGAGGAACCGCCGGTGAACATCGCGTGGGGCGTGGTGTTTGGGGCGCTGGTGGGGGTGCCGGTTTACCTGTTCGGCGGTGGGGTGCTCCAACGCACCGTAGAGTTGATGTTCAGCGGGATGACGGGTGGTGCGGTGCTGGCCTACCTCATTTTTGTGATGCCCCTCGGTGAGACGTTGTTCTTCCGGGGCATCATGTGGGAGCGGTTCGACCCGTGGACGGTCGCCGGGCAGAGCAGCTGCTGGTCGCTGGTGTTGTTCTTCCCGCCGTTGAATGTGTTTCGCTTCCCCGCGGTTGCCATTTTCATCGGCACGGCGATGGTTATCGTGAATGTGGTGTATAGCTATGTGCGCCGTCGCAACGGCATCGCTGCCGCGTGGATATGCCAGATCGTCGTCAACCTCATCGTGATCTACATCCCGTTTGTGGGTGGCTGACGAGCGTTGCCAAACTGCCCCGCCCCACGTAAGATGTGGGGGTGAATTTCCGCGAGGGTGGTACAGGGTATGCTTCGGTTTTTGGCGTCGTTGATGGTGGGCCTGCTGCTTGGGGCCGGGGTTGGCCTTTACCTGGGCTGGGTGCAGTTTCCGATAGAGTACGTGAACAGCCCGGCGAGCAGCCTTGCCAAACCCTACACCGATGACTACACCGTGATGATCGCCGAAGCGTATTTGCAAGACGGCGATGTCACTGGTGCGTTCGAGCGTATGCGGTTGCTGGAAGTCGAGAATATCCCAGAGCATGTGCAATCCATCGCCGAGCAGTACATCAGCACCTCGCAGGACGTCGAAGATATTCGGGCGCTGGTGGCACTCAGCGAGGCGCTAGGCCGCATCACCC
>CAYSVE010000425.1:0-5555 GCA_964434365.1 uncultured Anaerolineaceae bacterium
GGGCACCATAGGGCTACCGTTCGCGGGCGTCAGCGATACGATTTGTGGCGGAACACCGTCTATGGTGGTGAAGTTCCACGTCGTTTCGTTGTTGATGCCGCCGAACGAATTTCCGCCGAGGTCTTCCACCGCCCCGGCATCGATTTGCACATAGTAGTCCGCATCGCCATCGAGCGACGCAGCGAGCGATACATTCAACTCGTCCCCGCCAATAGTCGCGGTCGCCACATCGATTGTTTCGACGGCGGTATCGGTGTCATCGTAAATGACGATGTTGCCGCTGCCGACCTGAATATTCTCATCGAATGCAACGGTCAAATCGGTGTTGACGTCGACACCTGTGCTGCCATCTGCCGGGTTGAGCGCCACAATTTGTGGGCCGTCCACATCCGCAGTCGTGAAGGACCAGGCCGTCGTATCCGAGATGCCTTCGAACGGGTTATCGAAGGCATTGATGATCGCGTCGTCGTCGACGAGAACGTAGTACTCGGTTTCGCTGTCCAGGTCCGAAGGTGGATTCACGGTGACCCTATCGGTTGCGTAGGTCGCATTGCTGGCTGGTATCGACGTCACCAGCCCGTCGCTAACCGCCTCGTAGATGCGGATGTTGCCTGCGCCCGCGCCGACCGGCTCATCGAAGTCGAGCACGAGATTTACGTCTACCGCTACATCGGTACTGTTATGGGTAGGCGTGACACCTTCCAGCACGGGTGTCTTCAGGTTACGCACTGTGAAGTTCCACGTGGTGTTATCGGCTATCCCGGCGAAGAAGTTGCCGAACGCATCGCCGATGGCGGTGTCGTCGATTTGAACGTAATAACTCGCCTCGCTGACGAAATCGTTACCCAGCGGTACGGTGACGGCAGTGCCATCGAAAGTCGCGGTTGTAATGTCTACCTGCTCGAAGGTGGTGTCATCTGCATTGAAAATCGTGACGTTTCCGACGCCGACCTGTACCAGCTCATCGAAGGTGAGCACGAGATCCGGGTCCGCGAGAACGTCCGTTGCATCGTCTGCCGGGGAGAGCGTTTGCACACTCGGCGCGACGAAGTCGCCGCCACTGCCGAAGACGGTCACCGTGTCGCCGTTATCGGTGAAGGGCGCATCGCCCCCGTTTACGAGCACTTGCGTAACATCTGGCCCCCAAATGGTGAATGTGTCCGTGCTGCCGAGGTCACCATCGACCGTTGCGACGTTGCCGCTGTAGCCGATTTCGATGCTCGCGTCGGTCGCAAGGCCACGCATGAGTGGGATGCCGCTGCGGGGGTCATCGAGACTGGTGCCCTCGAAAATGAAAAAGCCTTCGAGTTCACCGCCCCCAGTCCGCCGAACGACTGCCGCGCGCCCGTCGAATTCCGAGGTACCACCGGGGCCGTAGCGTATCAGCACATCGTCGTTGTGGCCGTCACCCTCTACCCGAGAGATCGTCAGGCCATCGGTGTTGCGTACCATCGAATACGACGGGCGGTTGCCCCAATTCCCCGGCGTGGTGGGGTACAGTAGATGCACGAATCGGTGGTTTCGCTTGTTTGATGTACGAATGCGCGCCTGCGTGGGGTCACTCCGTGTGTTGAGCGAAATCGACGTATCCGAATTATCGGCCTGGCCCACGCCGAGCGTCCAGCCGAAGTTATCCGACCGAATCCAACGGCCCGACGACGACACGTTGCCATCGAAGTTGACGATCCATTCGTAGCGGTGGCTGCTCCCCGCCTGAAGGTTATCGACCATTACGAAGTAACCGGGTCGCACGTAAATCACGTGTCGTGTGAAGTCGGTGAGGTCGGGGGTGTCGTCGTAGGCGCGGGTGATATCCGTCGCGAAGTAATCGTAGTTCGGTGTGCTGGCCACGGCCTCGGTGAACGGATCGGTCCCCTGGAATAGGCTCGGTAAACCATAGGGTACACGAAACTGCCCCTCTCCATCGATGAGAACCGTGTTGTGCGAACTCGTACCGTTTACCACGAAACCCACGTCTTCGATGGCAAGCGCGCGGTTCCCTCGATAAATGTAAAACGTCCCCGCGTCGCGGTGGTCGTGGCCACTGTTGAGCGAGACCGGGCTTTCCTGGTTCCACGGGTAGCTGAGGGCGGTGTAACTATCGAACACCGAACGCCCGCCCATGGGACTGCTAATCATACCGAAAATGAGCGAATCGTTTTCCCAGCCATCTCGCCAGATGACCGCTTGCAGGTCCGGCGCATGGAGGCTCGCCGGGCCGCTTGGGTTGGTAGGCGCAACGCTCGAATCGTAGTAGAGAAATTCCAGTGCGATCCACGGGGCTGTCCACGGTTGGGCGGGGCGACCTTGCTGCTCAAGAACCGCACGCGCGGCGTACTCTGCAAGGCCGTCGTTGTACTCTGCGGCGACGAAGCGCAGAATACTGTGCGATTGGTACGCATCGCCCCACGAAATTTCGTAGTCAGCATAGGCAAGCACTGGCTCATCGTCGCCGGGCAAAATATTGAACGCGCGCCACTCACCGTAGGCACGCAAATGAGCGTCTGGCAACAGGTCGATGCCTTCGAGGCGACGCAAATTGACCATGAAGGGCAGCATCATGGTGAGGCCGTAACTCTGGTACGCGATACTCTCGTGCCACGTCCCATCGTCAATTTCGTCAAGGATGTCGCGCACGTATGTCAGGCGACGGATGGCAAGGTCTAGCCAGGCGTCTGGATCATAGCCGGGTGTCGATACATCCTTCACCACAAGCGCAACCATGCCCAACGCAGCGTGGTTCGTCCAGTTGTGGTTCTGGACGTAAGAGCCTTTCCACCAGTTGTTCCAGTCGCCTCGCCAGTTTTCGAGCGCGGCCTGGTGCATTTTTTCGGCTTCACGGAGCATCGTGGCGCGCACACGATTCCGTTCGCTCGGGGTCAGTTCGTCGTAAATCCAGTCGTAGGCCAACGCATTGCCGATGAGCATATGTGCAAGCGCAAGGTCGCGTTCGGTGCTGTTATGCCATCGGTCCCAGTTGGCGAATCGCAGCAGGTACGTCTTTGCGAGGTTACAGTACACCGCCTGTTCGGTGACAGCACACGCCAGGCCGAACGAGATCATATCGTTGCCGTAATCGCGGAAGGTACCGAAACCACTGTTTGGCGCACTAGCCGGTGGGCGCGTCCCCAGCCGCGAATCGACATAGCGAATCATCTGGTTCCAGATAGGCCGATAGGCGGGGTCGTTGGTGCGTTGCTGCAAAGTCGCAATGTCCGCGCCTGAGAAAAAGAAACGCGGGTGCTGTGTGTTCAACTGTGCGGCAGCAACGGATTGTGTAGGTTGCGGTGGCATACCCCGCACGGCAAACAACGCGAATAGCAACAACAGCACTATATGGCGACGAACCATCATCTCCCCCCTCAAATCGTGTGCGGCATAATACCGAGCGCGATAGGCCCAAATGTGAAAATCGTAAATGAATACGACAATGGAGAACAGTTGAATTATAGTAACATTGGTAAAGAAACGTTGATTGTGGCCTATTTAACACTGGGACATTAACGTTTGGTTAAATTTATCCACAACCTTAGTGCCCCGTAACATGCCAACCTGATAACAAACCGGCCCGCCCGATGCACATGACATCGAACGGGCCGGGCAACGAAAACTGAACGTGGTGCGTGGTGCATGATCGAGGTAGCTTTTACGTTGTCGTCAGCGGTAGCCAACGAGAGGGCGGAAGCCATCGCCCCAGGCGTTGCTGCCCTGGCTGATGACCACAAACGAATCGGCGTCCATCGCCGCGACAACGCCCTTCAGTTGCCGCGCCTCGGGCCGAGCAATCGTCACAAATAGCACCTCACGGCTGGCATGATGCTGGGAATCTTCGCTGTGCCACGCGATTGCATCTCGATCGAGTGCCCCCTTGATCGCTGCGGATAAGCGATCGGGGTATTGGGTGACGATGACCGCCGTGCAAACCACATTGGGGCCTTCCAGCGCATAGTCCGAGGTTGCGCCGGTCACGAACAGGCCGATCAATGCTGCCAGGGCGGGTTCCCAGCCGAAGACCATGCCTGCCGCAATCATGATGACGACATCGGTTGCCAGCGATGTGATGCTAAGGGGGGTGCCGAGCTTGATTTGCAAAATCCGCGCTATGGTGGAGGTTCCACCCATCGTCCCCGATGCGCGGTAGACCAACCCGCCACCGAGGCCGTTCAACGCCCCACCGAACAGTGCTGCAATGACGAGATTGTCCGTAAGCCCTGCCCCGAACACCGGAATCATCAGATCCACGATGATGGAAAACACGCCGATATAGTACACCGTACCGAGTACGGTCTTCGTTCCATCGAGATAGCGATAGCCCAATACCAGAATCGGGATATTCGCGACCAATGTCACCGCACCCACGGGCAGGTCCATCAGGTAGTTGAGTATCGTTGCGACGCCAAGTAGCCCAGGCCCAGCCACATTTGCTGGCACGAGAAACGCGGCCACACCAAACGCGGAAACCGCCGCGCCCGTTGTGATGAGGGCAAACCAACCTGCAATTTCGTAGGGGGTTAGGCTACTGTTGTTGCGACGTCGCAAAAGCGCGTCAGCGATTGCGTGCACTGTGCCCCCTCCTCTAGCTGTGTAGATAGCACGATGGTAGCCACATGTATGGGTGTGATCATGCGCTCAGCCTTTATGATGTGCCGAGCGGTTTGCGGTGGGGACTGTGTCGCTCCACGCATGGTCCCCTCCTCTCTCATAGGCTGCGCTAGCGTCTCTCCTCGCCGCGCCGGCCTGTTATACATCTTGTAACTGAGAACACCATACAGCTATCGAGAGGGAGGGGGTCATCCATCCAAAGTTTAGATTGAGGCCAAAACTCGCAAATAAGATGCAATAAGCGCACATGAGCGGCACTCGATAATCAGTATGCTCATGTGCGCACTCGCTTGAGTGACCGTTCTCGATCGTGCACTAGCGCACGATAGCCGGTTCCCTTTCCGGACGACGCACAACATCTGGCCGCGAAAACAGCATCATACCGATGGACACCAGCGCCAAAATCAAAAGCACCCAAAGCACAGGTCCGTAGCTGCCATACCCGTCGTAGAGCAACCCTGCGCCTACCGGCGCTAACGTCGCAGCCAATGTGATGAAGATCGCGTTGATACTGGAAATTCGGCCATAATGCCGCGACCCGAACAACTCCGCGAGGATAGATGGGCGTGCCAGCGTACGTGCGCCATACGAAGCACCGAACATGACGATGAATATGCTGATGAACACCATCGAAGAACCGAGCATCAAAAAGCTGATGGCCGCCGCTTGCAGCGCAAACAACCCGGTGACCATCGTTCGACCAGAGAAGCGCATATCCAGTGGGGCAAAAATAATGCGCCCCGTCACCTGCAAAATGCCGATCGACCCACTGGCCCACGCTGCCGTACTGGCGTTGATGCCCGCATCGATAAGCAACGGGACAAAGTGAACGCGTATCGCCGCCGCAGAAAGCCCAGAAACCGTAAACGCCAACGTCATCACCCAGAAGAAACGACTGTGTAACGCATCGGACAGGGTTGCCCCTGTTCGCGCGGCTTGCGGCTCATCGAGCG
>CAYSVE010000426.1:0-5539 GCA_964434365.1 uncultured Anaerolineaceae bacterium
ACGCTTAAGGGGTCGATACCCATATGGATTGCGAGTAGCACCTTCGGTGTGAGCGGTTGGGGGCTTGTGCCGGTGGGCATCGCCCCAGTGATAGGACACGCTTTCCCGATTTTCTTTCAACTCAAGGGGGGCAAGGCCGTGGCAACCACATTCGGCTGTTGGATCGGTCTCACGCTGTGGGAAATACCAACGATCGGCGGCACGCTGTTGGGTATCTGGTATGGCACAATCGAAAATGACGGTTGGGTGGTCATGTTCACGGTGTTCAGTGTGATCGTATACCTGGCAGTGACCGGGCATCCGCGTTACCTCGTCGCTGTGGCCACGCTGAACGCGTTGGTATTCGCTTACAAGCACCGTGCCGATTTGCAGCACCCGCCCGGTGCGCAACGCTGGGTTCGGCGGGCGGCAGCGGCTATCGCACGATAATGATTGTTTTACTGTTGTTTGTCAGCGTCGCACTTATCGTTATCGCGTGCATCACCGTTCTCAATGTACTCACCTTCTCTCGGCTTGACCACGAGCCTGCACTTGCCAAATCGCCCCGCGTCTCCGTGCTCATCCCCGCGCGCGATGAAGCTGCGGTTATCGGGCACACGGTTGGTGCGTTGCTATCGCAGGATTACCCGAACTTCAACGTCTACCTACTGGACGACAACTCGACAGATGGTACCGCCGCTTGTGCCCTCGAAGCGGCTGCGGGCAACGCCGCCTTAACGATCCTACCAGGGAAACCGCTTCCCAAAGGCTGGGGGGGCAAAAATTGGGCCTGCCATCAACTGGGGCAAGCTGCCGATGGCGAGTGGCTAGTTTTCACCGATGCCGATGTGCAATGGGGGCCGGGTGCACTTTCCGCGTTGGTCAACGAGGCAGTACAATCGAATGCGGATTTACTCACCGTATGGCCCACCCAACACACCGAAACATGGGGCGAGCGTCTCGTCGTCCCGTTGATGGCGCTCGTGATTCTCGGTTATTTGCCGTGGACACTGGTACACCGCACACCGTGGCCAGTTTTCGCAGCCGCAAACGGACAGTGCATGGGCTTCCGTAGGCGCGCATATCATGCAATCGGTGGGCACCAAGCTGTTAAGAACGCCATCGTAGAGGATATTCGGCTTGCCCAGAAGGTGAAGTCGCACGGACTTCAACTGCGTATGACGGACGGTGCAGGGTTAATCGCCTGCCGCATGTACAGTAGCTGGGACAAGGTCCGCAATGGCTATGCGAAAAACATCATTGCGGGCTACGGCGATAGCATCCTCGCGCTGGGGATTGCCAGCGTATTTCACTGGCTGGTGTTCCTTATGCCCTGGGTCTGGTTGATCTTCGGACCACGTGGTTGGGGGTTGGCTCTTGTTGTGCTGAGTGTGGGTATTCGTGCGCTCACCGCCGTGGCGACTCGCCAACGGCCACAGGACGCGTTGCTCATGCCGGTTTCGGTCGTGCTGATGACGCGCATCGCAGCGCAGGGAGTGTATTGGTACACACGCTTTGGCGGTCCACGCTGGAAAGGCCGTACAATTTCGCGGAGCAGCAGTCATGTCTAAGCAGGCGATTGTCATAGGCGCAGGTGTTGCGGGCCTCTCGGCGGCGATACACCTTGCCGCAAACGGTTGGTCTGTAAGTATCTACGAGCAAAACGACCGCGTCGGCGGCAAGATGGGTGAAATCCGCGCCGATGGCTTCCGCTGGGATACCGGTCCTAGCGTCATTACCATGCGGCATGTGCTCGAAGACCTGTTCCAAACCGCTGGACGCAAGCTCGAAGATTACCTTACTCTGCTACCCGTGGAACCACTCACACGTTACTTCTACCCAGATGGCACCGTGCTCGATGTGTCGCGCGATTGGCCGCACATGGCACAGCAAATCGAAGCGATCGACCCACACGATGTGAGCGGATACCTACGCTATCTCAGCTACGCTGCGGAAATTCACCGTATTACCGGACCGGTGTTTATCTACAATGACCCACCAAAACTGACCGATATTTTGCGTGTGCCACTACCAGAGATGCCACGCGTCGACCCACTGCGGACTATGAGCCAGGCCATCGATGGCTTCGTCAAATCGCCCCAGTTGCGGCAGCTACTCGGCAGGTTCGCGACCTACACCGGCGCAAGCCCCTACAGGGCACCAGCCACCCTCAACGTGATCGCGCACGTCGAGTTAACGGGTGGCGTGTGGTATCCGCAGGGTGGCATTTATCAGATTGCAGCAGCGCTGGAGAAACTCGCCCAGGAACTCGGTGTAGAAATCCGCACAGGTTGCCCGGCGACACAAATCGTGGTCGAGGACGGCACGGCGCGCGGCATAAGCCTGGCAGGTGGGGAAACGGTATACGCCGATGTCGTCGTCGCAAACCTCGATGTGGCCCGCGTGTACGAATCTCTGTTGCCACCCAGCGCACGCTATACCCGCAAATTGCAGCAACTCACGCGCATCGACCCCTCGTGTAGTGGTTTCATCATGTTGTTGGGTATCGAACGCGAGCACAAATCGCTCGCCCACCACAACATATTCTTTTCTGCGGATTACCCCGCTGAGTTCGATGCGATATTCGAGCGTGGTGTGCCACCAGAAGACCCCACCATCTACGTGACGGCAACGAGCAAAACCGACCCCAGCCACGCCCCCGAAGGCTGTGAGAACTGGTTTGTCCTGGTCAACGCACCGCCCCTTAACGACGCCTTCGACTGGACGACTGAGGCTGAGGCGTACGGCAACCTGGTACTGGAAAAACTGGCTACGCACGGCGTCGATGTTCGTGAGCACATCCGCACAAAACGCATCCTCACGCCCGTCGACATCGAACGGATGACGGGCGCACGGCTTGGCGCGCTGTATGGCACGTCATCGAACAACACGTTTGCTGCCTTCCGCAGACCACATAACCGCGCCGATGATGTTCGTGGCCTGTACTTCGCTGGCGGCACGACACACCCCGGCGGCGGCGTCCCGATGGTGATGCTCAGCGGGGCCGCCACCGCGCGGATGATCAAGGCCGACTATTGATCGGCCAGTAAGCGCTCGATGGCAACGGCTTTGGTGCCCTCGCAGGTGATGAGGACCGCCCCTAGCTCAACCGGCCCCGGTGCCCACGTCAGTGGGCGCTTGGACTTGAAACGCGTGATCATCTCATCGACGGCATACATGGGGTCGTAGCCCTGGGCCCCATCGCCGGGTCCCGTCATCCCCACATCGGTGACGTAGGCCGTGCCACCGGGCAGGATGCGTGTATCCAACGTGGGAACATGGGTGTGCGTCCCGACCACAGCTACTGCACGCCCGGCAACGGCATAGCCGAACGTTAGCTTTTCGACGACAGACTCACCGTGGAAGTCCACAAAAACCATATCGACATCCTCACCCCACGCTTCAACTTGAAACTGAAAAGCATCATAGGGGGTATCTGCCTTGCTGAGTGCGCTTCGGCTAGCCAGGTTGATAACGCCGAGCTTCAGCCCATCCTTCTCGATGATGGCTGCGCCGCGTCCTGCCGCATTCACCGAGAAGTTCAGCGGGCGAATGATGCGATCGTAGCTAAAAACTTCATCGACCCAGCCATCCCACGAGTGATTGCCACCCGTCACGAGGTCGGCACCCAGCGCGAAGAAACGATCCAACGTGGCGGCGGAAAAACCAGCCGCGCCGTTTGCGTTCGGGTCTTCCGTCAAAACCACGTTTTCGCCATTGACGATGACGAAAGTTACGCCGTGTTGTTCGATCATCTTCGGCAGGTTGGCTTCGAGGTAAGCCAGCCCCGGTTCCCCAACGACATCCCCCACGAACAGGATTTTGGTCATGTGTGTGCTCCGCTGTGAATAAAAACAAAAAAACCGGGCAGCCCAAGGGCCACCCGGTCGTCATTGTAGCGCGGAATGGTTAAGCGACGGCTTAGTCGCCGCTCACCATTACGTCTTCCTCTTCTTCGTCGTCGGCGTCGCTGTCGAGGGCACCCTGGCTTTCTAGCGTCGCCATCGGCGCGACGATTTCGCGGTCTTGGTACGTGTGGAAGCCTGTCCCTGCGGGGATGAGCTTACCGATGATCACGTTCTCCTTCAGGCCGTAAAGCTGGTCCACCTTACCTTCGATGGCCGCCCCGGCGAGCACGCGAATCGTATGCTGGAAGCTGGACGCGGACAGGAAGCTGTCGGTATTAAGTGCGGCCTTCGTCACACCCAACAGGATGGGCACACCGCTGGCCGGATCCTTATCCTCGAGCAGCAAATGCTCGTTGAGGTTCAGCAGTTGCAAGCGGTCGATGAGTTCACCCGGCAACAGGTTGCTATCGCCACTGCGGGTGATCTGCACCTTGGAGAGCATCTTGCGAATGATGATCTCGAAGTGCTTGTCGCTGATGTTCACACCCTGGCTTCGGTACACCTTCTGGACTTCCGTCAGCAGGTAAACCTGCGTGGCATCTGGCCCAAGAATGCGCAGAATGCGGTGGGGGTTCTTCGAACCTTCGGTCAACTGCTGGCCGGGGCCAATCGTCGCACCATCGAAGATTTCCGGCGTCAGACGGGCGTTCGACGGCAGTTCGTACTCCATCTCCTGCCGACGCTCGTAGCGGATGAAGACCTTACCGTCATCATCGATGAAGATTTGGCCCTCCATCGTCGCGACGAGCGTCTGCTCACCATCTGGCGACTGCGCCAGCGGCTCATCGACCTTTACGACCTGCTCGTCTTCGACTAACAGCATCCAGCCTTCAGGGATTTCGTAGCTTTCGCTGAAGACTTCGCTATCGATGACGCTTGCGATGCGCACGCCGTCGCGCTTGCTAAGGCGAATCGTCCCGCCGATGTCGCTGATGATCGATTCACCCTTCGGCTTCTTGCGGCCCTCGAACAGCTCTTCCACACGCGGGAGACCGCTCGTGATGTCGCCGCTGGCCTGGGCCGTACCCCCACTGTGGAACGTACGCAGTGTCAACTGCGTGCCCGGCTCACCGATGGACTGTGCCGCGATGATGCCCACGGCCTGGCCGATTTCGACCATTTCGCCGCGACCGAGGTCGCGCCCATAACACAGCGCACAAATGCCATGGATGAGAGCGCAGGTCATCGGGCTGCGAACGCTAACTTCGCGGATGCCCGGTGTGTTCTGGATCACATCACCAATTTCTTCGTCAATCATCTCATTGCGACGGACGATGATCTCACCCGTTTCAGGGTCCACCACATCATGGGCCACACAACGCCCGATGATGCGCTCATAGATCGACTGCCCGGCGATGTCCTCATCGCGACGAATCCACAGGCCATGCTCTACACCACAGTCGGTGCGGTTGATGATGCAGTCCTGCGCCACGTCGACGAGACGACGGGTAAGGTAACCCGCGTCCGCCGTGCGCAGTGCCGTGTCTGCGAGGCCCTTACGCGCACCGTGCGTCGAGATGAAGTATTCCAGTGCGCTCAACCCCTCGCGGAAGTGGCTACGAATCGGCAGGTCGATGATACGCCCGGACGGGTCGGCCATGAGGCCGCGCATACCGGCTAGCTGCGTAATCGGGCCGAAGCCACCCTTCGTA
>CAYSVE010000427.1:0-2267 GCA_964434365.1 uncultured Anaerolineaceae bacterium
GGATCTCGGCACCCCGCCCCCAACCATCTCCGAGCGCGATACAAGCTTCACCGACAACACCGGCATCCGCGAGGGCGGCGCGATCTTCAACCAGGGTATCGCCAACATCGGCACGGCAACCAACCCGGTGACCTTCACTGGCAACGAGGCGAGCCAGTTCGGCGGCGGCGCAATCACCAATGACGGTTCCGCTGCAAACCTCACCGTCATCAATAGCAGCTTCGACGGCAACGACACCCTGGGCACTGGGCGTGGCGGCGCGATCTACAACATTTTCGGGGGAACCGCCGAAATCACCGATAGTGACTTTACAGGGAATACAGCGCTTGGGGGGGGTGGCGCAATCACAACCCTCATCATGGGTTCGATGACGACCGTCACCGACAGCGACTTCCGCAACAACGCGGCGACGAACGGCAACGGCGGCGCGATTCTCGGCGGCCTGGCATCGAATACGCTAGTCCAGGGCAGCACGACGATCGGCACCGTCGCCGAACCGAACACCGCATCGAATGGCGGCGGCCTCGCCGTGACCGATGCTGACACGACCTTGACGGCAAACGGCATAACGATCACCGGCAACGTGTCCAGTACAAGCGGCGGTGGTCTTTACGTCAGCAGCGGCACCCTCACCCTGACCAACGCGACCGTAGCGGAGAATGTCAACAACGGCCCCTTCTCAGGTGGTGGCGGGGCCTACGTCGTCAACGGCACCCTTAACGTCAACAACTCGATTATCCGCGACAACCGCACCCCGAACGGCACCTCCAGCGGTGGCGGCATTTACGCGACGATTTTCGGGTTTGCAGGGGAGAGTGTCGCAGTCAATGTGCTCAGCGATAGCCGGGTCACCGGCAACACGGCGGCGGGCGATGGCGGCGGTATCGCGTTCATTGTGGGGGGCATCGGCGATGCAGCGGACAGCGCAACCCTCACGGTCACCGATCGCCGGGTCAACGGAAACACCCCCGGTACCGAAGGGGGCGGCATATCGCACCAGAACCCCCGCTCGGGCACACCGACTATCGCCAACCTCACGAACGCACGGGTCAATTCGAACAACGCCGGTACCCGCGGGGGCAGCATCGCGGTCGAACAGCGCAGCAACGGGCCGACCACGCTCAACGCCAACGGGACCATCCTGCGCGGCAACCGAGCGCAAACCGACGGCGGTGGCGCGTGGTTGGGTGGCATCCAATCGCCTGAACTCACGTTCGCCAACACCACCTTCGACAATAACCGCGCGGTCTCGGGGTCGGGTGGTGGGCTGGCGGTCGACGCTGAGAGCCTGTCGGCATTCACCGTCACCGTGAACAACGGCACGCAGTTCACCCAAAACCGTGCAGGGGCCAACGGCGGCGCGATCTTCCTCGACGCACAAACCACGTTCACCACGATAATGGGTACCGCCGACTTGCAAATCGACGGCGCAACGTTCGACCAGAACACCGCCTCCGGCGCAGGTGGCGCGATCTTCCAGACGCAGGGTGGCACCAGCTTATCCACCAGTAGCATCACCAATGCCGAGTTCACAACCAACGATGCCACCGGGAATGGTGGCGTGGCTTACCTCGGCGCTGGGAGCATGATGGTCACCAACAGCGTTCATACCGGTAACACCGCTACGACCGGCGGCGCGTACTACCATGAGAGCGGCACGCAAAGCGTCACGGGGAGTTGTATTGTCAACAACGATGACACGGCTGTCGAGGCGGTAAGCGGGGTCACGCAGACATTCACCGGCAATTGGTGGGGCGTTATCGATGGCCCCAGCGGTGCGGGGTCGGGGCAGGGCGATAGCGTGAGCGCAGACATCGACTTCAGCGGATTTTTGACCGCCCCCCCGGTCGGTCTCACCTGCCCAACGATCCCCACGCCGGAGATCACCGTGCAGCAAAGCAGCACCGACATCGACGATGGCACTGGTTCGTTCGATTTCGGCACCACGACCGCCGGTGCCCCTACGCAAACGACGTTCACCGTACAAAACGACGGCACCGCCGACCTCTCGCTGACGAATCCGATCACGGTGCCATCTGGTTTTAGCGTGGATACTGCTTTAGGTGCAACGTCCATCGCAGGTGGCGAGAGCACGACGTTCATCATTCAATGCGATGCGACAACACCTGGATCCTTCACGGGCGCGCTCTCGTTTGCGAACGGCGACAACGACGAAAACCCGTATAACTTCGCCATAAGTTGCGAGGTTCTCCCCGTGCCCGAAATTCAGGTTGAGGATAGCGGCGGCAACCTCATCGCCGATGGCG
>CAYSVE010000427.1:2367-5525 GCA_964434365.1 uncultured Anaerolineaceae bacterium
TGACATTCAACAACACCGACGCCGACGAGAATCCGTTCAACTTTGGCGTGGCCTGCACCGTCGACCCCGTACCCGTGCCCGAAATTCAGGTTGAGGATAGCGGCGGCAACCTCATCGCCGATGGCGGCAACTTTGCGTTTGCTGCCACCACGACGGTCGGCACCCCCGTCGATGAAACCTTCACTGTGCGCAATCTCGGCACCGCGACACTCACCATCTCCACCGACCCGCCGAGTACCTCCGGCGATTTCAGCGCGGGGGCTTTCGGCGCGCTCAGCCTCGCGCCCGGCGAGAGCACCACCTTCACCGTGACATGTTCGGCCACCACCGAAGCCACCCCCGCCAACGGCACCGTGACATTCAACAACACCGACGCCGACGAGAATCCGTTCAACTTTGGCGTGGCCTGTACGGTGGGTGATGACGACCCGCCGATTGTTATCGTGGATAGCGATGACAGTGATGATGGCGACGACCTACCACCACCGCCGCCCACCCCACTGTGTGCAGACATCGACGGCGCGACCGACGAAATTGTTCGGGCGAATATTCCGCCGCAGGTTAGCCTAACGGTATTCTGTCGCATCATTGCTCGCGATTACGTTTTCATCCGCAGTAACGCCGAAATCGGCATTCTGTCGGTGCTACAGCGCGGCGTCATCCACGCGGTCGATGTTTTCAGCCCCTCTGGCGCAAGCGGGGCGGGGTCGCGTGTGTGCTTGCAAGGTAGCGGGACGATCATCTTCATCGGTGAGGTGGTCGGCACACAACCCGAAGTGGCGGTTCCACTTACCGCAAATGTGATCGAGGGGTACACCTGTGCCATCATTCCCAGTAACGGCAAGGTCGTTCTGGTGGTTAACTAAGGCATCGGCCAGGATGGGCTGCCGTGACCGGGGGGTATCGGCGCACCGACAGGCCCCATGTTAGAATTACGATCGAATGCTTTATTGCAAAGACGGTTGACGTGTGAAAGGACCCGCGGTTATGTCGCAACCGCTTGCCGATTTTAGCCAACAGATAGAAGTTCACCGCCAGGAGATTATTGCACATTGCTATCGCATGACGGGGTCGATCGTCGAAGCCGAGGACCTGACGCAAGAGGCATTGACCTGCTAGTGGGATACATAACAGCCTGGCAAGAAGCGAACATCGAGCAACTGCTGGCGCTCATCAAAGAGGATGCCATCATCACGATGCCGCCCCTGTCGCTGTGGTATCGAGGCATCGATGCGATTCGCGAGTTCATTCGGCGCGGGCCTCTTAGCGATACTCACTGGGGCGGCGAGTGGACCCTGAAGCCTGCCACACATAACAACCAACCGGCGTTTGCCATGTATTTTAAGCCGATGGGCCACGATTCGTTCGAGCCTTTCGCAATTAATACCCTGAGTATCGACGGCGATAAGATTGCACGAATCGACTTTTTTCTGGTTTCCAGCCACAACATTTCGATGAAGGATGCACCCAATTGGTTCGATTACCTCGAAACGTAATTGACCTTTTGCGATCCTTTTACGTTCCTCAGCAAGCTACTCTGGCCCCACAAGGGGCCGTCTTGTTTTTTCGCAATTTTGGCAAACTGCGAACGAATTTGAAAACGACCTCATAATTTTAGCGCCTCCTATCGTCTACATAGGTGTAAGCAACAAACCCAAACCCATACACGATAGGAGCAAGCAAGATGAACAAGAAACCGTGGATCGCAGCAGTATTGAACTTCTTCCTCGCCGGGCCGGGCTACATCTACAACGGGCGTCGTCGTTTATTCCGCCTCGCACTTACTATCGGCGCAATCGCCCTCACCTATGTGGAGTTGAACCTGCAAAGCTCAGCCCCCCACCTGTACCCGATCATGTTCGGGGCCGTGTTCCTGCTCAACACCTTCTTCGCTGTCGACGGCTGGCTCGAAGCCCGCGCCGTAAACCGCGACGAAGCCCTGGCGTACCTTTAGGCCCTGTGGCGAAACATCATGACGTTGACACAGACGTACGGCAACTGGGCACTGGTAACCGGTGCCTCCTCGGGCATCGGTGAAGCATTCGCCGTGCACCTGGCGGAGCAGGGCTTCGACCTGGTGCTGCTGGCACGCCGCGAAGATCGGTTGAACGCGCTCGCCGACCGCCTGCGGCAAACCTATGAGATTTCCACGCGGGTTACGGTTATCGACCTGGCTGAGCGTGACTTCATGGACAAGTTGTGCCCGCAAATCGAAGACATCGAAATTGGCCTGTTGGTCAACAATGCGGGCTTCGGTGCCTTCGGCGAATTTTTGCACATGGACCTTCACATGCAGCAGGATATGCTGTCGGTGAATGTGTTTGCTCCGGTTGTCCTCGCCCACACGTTCGGCAAGCAAATGCTTCGGCGCGGGCGCGGCGCGATCATCTTCGTGGCGTCCAGCGTCGGGTTTATGAGCGTGCCCTATGCGGCCAACTACGCAGCCACCAAGGCGCACCTGCTTAGCTTCGGCGACTCGCTGGCACACGAACTGCGCGATACGCCGGTCGATGTGCTGACGGTGTGCCCCGGCTTCACCGAAACCGAGGGCCTCCACACCGCCTTCGCAAATAAGCGTGAGGAGACCAGGACGCCACCGATGGGTGATGTGACATCCGTCGTGCGCGACAGCCTGACGTCGTTGGGCCGCAAATCGGTGACCGTGACGGGGTTCCCGGCGAAGGGCCTCGTCGTGTTGACATCGAAGCTGCTGCCCTGGCAGCGCGCGACACGCTTCATGGGGGCCTTACCCAGGATTTCGGAGGGTAGGCCTACCGCAGAATCGCCATCATCGGCGCACAACAACCACAAGACGCCCCTGCTTCGGGGCGTTTTCGCTTATCGACGCGGTGCGATCGGCAGGTTCACCGCGGGCGACCACAACCGATCGTTTGTGCTAACGCGACTCCGGTCGCCAGTCGGGGAACGTCGATCCGCCGTCATCGGTCAGTTGGGTGTAGGTTCGCGCCTCAAGGTCGAACAGGTACAGGTTCGATTGCACGTTATCGAACGGGGACTCGTTGTTTATCAACCCGGAAACGACCACATACGCGCCGTCCGGCGAGAAATCGAAGTAACTTTGCCCCTGAATCCCCGTGCCCCCATGTGTGATATGCTCGATGAGCGAGGGGTCGTTTTGAATCGGTGCGGCGGCGAGG
>CAYSVE010000428.1:0-5512 GCA_964434365.1 uncultured Anaerolineaceae bacterium
ATGTGCTCTCGTACTCCGATGACTTCAACGCGATCGAAGAAACCGCCCTCATGATGGATAATCTGCTGCATCAGTCGCTACCAAGCGGCAGCAACGACGCCCGCACATAAGCGTACACCCCCAAAAGGCGGGCAATTGCAACCTTGCATAAGTGTGCAACTTGTACAATGAGAGAGTTGCGCTTCATATCCACATGTGCTATTCTCTACGCGCTCAAGTGGAGCTAATATAATCTTCGCAGGCGCTACAAGGGTAGCATTAACTTACCTCTCCATACCCACACTAGCATCTGCCTTACAGATAGACCATCAGGAGGCACTTTCAGTATGAATCGTTATTCCCGTTTGTTTGGGCTGAGCCTGGTGCTCGTGCTGTTGCTGGCTTTGGTCGGCGGCGTGGGCGCGCAGGATGAGCCTGTTGTGATCTTCACCTCGGTGGACATGGTCGGCGGTGACATCCCGACCCTGGACCCGTCGCAGGCGGAAACCAGCGCCAGCATCGCCGTGATGAACTTCCTGTTCCCCGGCCTTAGCTACCAGGACGAGCTGACGTCGGAGTTCGGCGCAGGTGCCGCCGAAAGCTGGGAAGTTAGCGAAGACGGCCTGACCTACACCTTCACAATCCAGGAAGACCTGCCGTGGGTGCAGTACAACCCGGATACCGGCGAGGTGGAACAGGTGCTGGACGAAAACGGTGAGCCGCGCGTCGTGACCGCGCAGGACTTCGCCTACGGCATCGAGCGTTCGCTGAACCCCGAGACGGCTTCGCCGTACTCCTACATCATCGTGCCATTCCTCAATGGTGCCGCCGACTTCAACAGCGGCGAAGTTGACGCCAGCGCCCTCGGTGTCGAGGTGATCGACGATCGTACGATCGCCATCAGCGGGCCCGAAGCTGCCTCCTTCACCATCAGCATTTACGGCCTGTGGATCACCTTCGCGCAGCCGTCCTGGGCTATCGAAGAAGCCGGCGACCTGTGGACCGAGCCGGAATTCATCAACACCTACGGCCCCTTCGCCCTGAAGGAATGGAACCACGACGAAGACCTGACGCTCATCACCAACCCGTTCTGGCCGGGCACCGAGGTGCTGCCGGTTCCGCAGGTAGACGAAGTCGTCTTCCGCTTCCTGGACCCGCAGACGCAGCTTGCCGAGTACGAAGCCGGTACGCTGGACGCCATCGAGCCGCCGCTCGAAGAACTGGACCGCATCCGCGCCGATGCCACGCTCAGCCAGGAACTCTCCATCGCCACGAACCCGTGCACCTACTACCTCGGCTTCGATAACACCGAATACCCGATGGACAACGCCAACCTGCGCCGTGCGCTGTCTCAGGCGATTGACCGTGAGAGCATTGTTACCAACGTGACCAAGGGTGGTCAGATCCCGGCGCAGTGGTTCGCTCGCCCGGGCCTCAACGCCGCGCTGACGCTGGAAAGCCACCCAGATGTGGGTATCTTCTTCGACGTTGAAGCCGCCCAGGCCGACCTCGCCGTGGCCCTCGAAGAACTGGGCCTGGCCTCCGTCGACGAACTGCCGCAGATCACGCTTTCGTACAACGATAGCAGTGGCCACGCCGCCATCATGCAGGCCATTCAGCAGATGTGGTCCGACACGCTCGGCATCCAGGTACAGTTGGCCGCCCTCGAGCCGTCCACCTACTTCAGCAACGTCAGCGAAGACGCGCCGATGATTTACCGCTCTGGCTGGTGCCAGGACTACTCCGACGCTTCGAACTTCCTGTTCGACGTGTTCTTCAGCGAGTCGTCGCAGAACGACCCCGGCTTCAACAACGCGCGTTACGACGAGTTGGTGCTGGAAGCGCGTGCCCTGAGCGACGTGGAAACGCGCCGCGAACTGTACGCCGAAGCTGAGGAAATCCTCGTGGACGAGGTTGCCGCGATCGCTCCGATCTACTGGTACACCTCCGTGCAGATGACCCGCCCGAACGTGGAGCGCACCTTCGCGATCACGGGTACCGAAAACTACACCCGCTGGAACGTCACCCGCTAAATACGGAAGACAACCACGGTAAACAGGTGGGGGCAGGCAACTGCCCCTACTTTTGTATCTGCATAGAGGTGACACATGGCCCGGTTTATCGTACGGCGCATCCTGTGGATGTTCCTTGTCTTGTTCGTAATTTCCGTCATTACGTTTTCGTTGATGCACGCCGCCCCCGGCGGCCCATTCGACCGCGAAAAACCCCTTCCTCAAGCCACGCTGGACCAACTCGCGGCCAAGTACCATCTCGATGAACCCATTTATGTACAGTATGGGTTGTGGATCAGCGATATTTTGGTTCCCCGAATCATGATCGAGAGGGTCGTCGTCTCCGAAGCACGGCAGTACCTCGTAGACATCCCATTGCCGTTTTTGGGAGAAGACGCCGCACTGCGCTGGATTAACTTCGGCCCCACCTACACATCGCGGAGTCGCTCGGTCGCCGACATCTTCCGCAACAACCTGCCGATTTCCTTCCAGCTTGGCCTGGGCGCGCTCGCTGTGGCCATTGCCATCGGTGTGCCCAGTGGGACTATCGCGGCGCTCAACCGTAACACAGGTTGGGACTACGCCAGCATGAGTATCGCGATATTGGGTGTATCGCTGCCGGTGATTATCACCGCGCCGGTGCTGCAATATTTAGTCGCGGTGCGGTGGGGCCTCGTGCCTGTAACGGGCTGGGGAAGCTGGGAGCAGGCGATTTTACCGGCCTTCGCGCTCGGCTTCGTCAACGCGGCACTCATCGCCCGGCTCACGCGCGCGAGTTTGCTGCAAGTGCTGGAGGAGGACTACATCCGCACGGCACGGGCCAAGGGCCTCGCCGAACGTATCGTCATTCTCATACATGCCTTCAAAAACGGCATGATCCCGGTGGTGACGGTGTTGGGGCCGCTGTTCGCGGCGCTGCTCACCGGCACCTTCGTTGTCGAGACGGTGTTCGGTGTGCCGGGGATGGGGCGCTACTTCGTGACGAGCATCACCGGGCGCGACTACCCTGTGATTATGGGCACGATTCTGTTGTACGCGTTTTTGCTGGTGTTGCTCAATTTGATCGTCGACCTGCTGTATGCGTGGCTCGACCCGCGTATTCGGTATGATTAAGAAGGTGTAGGAATGGCTGTTGCTGAACGTAACCAAACCGGTGGGGGGAGCGCGGAAACGAGCAAAGTCGCCAAGCTCGATAAACGCGCCAAGGGCGAAAGCCTGTGGATGGATAGCTGGAAGCGCCTGCGCCGGAATCGGCTGGCGGTCGTCGGGGCGATCATCATCCTCATCAACATTTTTATCGCGTTAACGGCCCCCATCATTGCGCCGAAGGACCGCGACACGCAGGTACTCGCAGACAATAACGCCGCCCCACCGTGGATCGACCGCATTTTCCCGAATATGGTTTCGGTGGAAGACGGCGGCTACGTCAAAACCAGCACCGATTACATCCTGGGTGCCGACGCACTGGGCCGCGACCTGCTCACCCGCATTTTGCATGGCTCGCGCGTGTCGCTGTTGGTGGCTTTCGTAGGCCCACTGGTGGCGCTGTCCGTCGGTTTGCTGGTGGGGGTCACGGCGGGGTACTTCGGTGGCTGGGTGGATAACCTGCTGATGCGCTTTGTCGACATCATGTACGCCTTCCCCACGTTGCTGCTCATCATCCTGTTGATGACGTTTTTCCGCCTTAGCTTCAATAGCCCCGAGCCGGGCACATTTGCGTTCACGGTCGGGCGGCTAGACCAGTCATCGGGCGGGATGTTGTTCATTTTCATCGGTATCGGCCTCACAGCATGGATGAGCCTCGCGCGCCTAGCACGCGGGCAGGTGCTGAGCGTACGGCGCAAGGAGTACATCGAGGCGGCGCACAGCATCGGCGCGCGCACCCCGGTGATAATCTGGGGGCACATCATCCCGAACATCCTCGGCCCTATCGTGGTTGCCGAAACCCTTACGATCCCGAGTTACATCTCCTACGAAGCGTTCTTGAGCTTCATCGGCCTGGGTGTGAACCCACCTACCCCGAGCTGGGGCGCGATGATCTCCGAAGGGGCACGCTCGATTGCCAGCTACCCGAACCAGGCGATTTTCCCGGCCATTGCGCTGTTCTTCGTGATGTTCGCCTTCAACTTTTTGGGCGACGGCCTGCGCGATGCCCTCGACCCACGGATGCGCGGCGTCGATTAGCCCTTTCGCACTGTGACAAACGCATAGGTTTTTGCAGCGGCTCCTGCCAGGGGGCCGCTTTTGCTTTTATACTGTAGGAGGTTAGTCGAAAGGTGAGCGATGCAAACCCAGGTCGAGCAACTATCCCTGGCAGAATTTATCCGCCTATACGATCGAGAGGGGCCGTTCGAAATCATCGACGGTGAGAGGAGACTGCTGGTGCCGCCCGTACTTATCCACTCCATGATAGTTCGAGCCTTCTTCCTCATTTTCTATACTCACTGTAGCCGCAATCAACTCGGAGAAGTGTTCAGTGAGACAACCTTTGTCCTCACCCACGGCTCCGATTGGGTGCGAGGCTCCCGCGTGCCGGACCTAATGTTCATCGCGAAGGATCGCTGGGAAGCGTATCTCGCGGCTGACCCAAACGCGAAGCAAAAGCCACTCGTGCTTGTGCCGGACCTCGTGGCGGAAGTTGTCTCTCCGAACGACTTATACACCGACTTGCAGGACAAGGTAAGCCATTATCTCGATGACGGTGTACAGATGGTATGGGTTGTAGACCCGAACCGGCCCCGTGTCGTGACCTACACGGGCAACACCTACACCCAATATGCGGCAGACGACATACTCCCCGGTAGCCCACTGCTGCCCGGCCTTGACATTAACCTGAAGGACCTCTTCGCTTGACGACAACCGACATCACGCCTGTTGCACCAACAGCGACCGGCCCGTTTCGCCTGCTGTGGAATGTGTTCCGCAACGTGTTTTTGGCGATGACCGGGGCCTACGGTCTCAGCCTCGCGGGTTTTTCCGTATTGCGCACTGTCCTTGATGAGTCGATCAACGGCATCGGTCTGATGAACAACATCCTACACCTGATGGTGCTGCCAAGCCTTATTCTGCTGCCGGTGGTGGTATTGTGGCGAAAGTGGCTCTTCGCCCTCACGCTCATCCCGGCGGTGTGGCTGTTCGCCAGCGTGGATGGGCCGCAGTTCATACCGGGTAGGACGGTCGCTGCGGCCCAGGAAGCCCCAACCCTCAGTGTGGTGACGTATAACATCCTCGCCCGTGGGCAGGGCTACGACGATGTCGCCACAATCCTACGCGACATCGATGCCGACATCGTCGCCTTGCAGGAACTCACACCGACCGCTGCCAATGTGCTCACCTCGGAACTCACCGACTTGTACCCGCACGATGCGCTGCACCCCATTTTCACCGTAACTGGCCAGGGTATCCTCAGCAAGTATCCTATACTCGAGGATGAATACTGGTCACGCCCCTTCCCGTTTGGGCACCAGCGCACCCTCTTCGATTTCGACGGTGTACGGATCGTCTTCTACAACACACATCCC
>CAYSVE010000429.1:0-5501 GCA_964434365.1 uncultured Anaerolineaceae bacterium
CAGGCACGGGATAATGCTCAGGATGCCTATCGCCAGGCTCGCCAAAAACGAGTACAGCAAAAACTGAATCGTGACGTCGCGGTTGTCGGTGAAGGCCGTATTAAACAAATCTTGAAATTGGAAGAACTCGCTGATCTGCCCGGTATCCACCAATGCCGACATCGCCAGCGCGATCATCGGGGCGATGAGTACACCGTAGAGTAACCCCACCGGTTGCAGAACGAACTGCAACAAGACGGTCGAGTTACGGTTTACCCCGAAGATTGCACCGATCAACGCCCCCACGATGAACAGCGGAATGATGTACACGATGGACCCGCCGATGACCTTCAGGCCCGTCGTCAGCCGCTCGCCGAAATCCGCCCACTCTGGCAGAATAGGTTTGTTGCCATCGCGCACGTTGCGCAGAATATCGAGTTGGTACGAGAAAATAATGGCAAACCCAAGTATGCCCACGAACAGGAGCACCAACGTGATGCCAGACAAAAACGTGATGCCGATGAGGATACCGATCTTCTTTACCCACTCCTCATCCTCGAAGATATACTGAAACGCCGCTGCGATGTCCATATGTTGTCCCCTCGCCGACTATGTGTGCTTGCACCCTCAATTGTAGGGGTTTTGGGCGTTTCGGCGAATTGAGATACCTTTTTTGCAACACAACCCCACGCACATCGGTTTTAATCGTATACGTCATACACCAACGGAGACGACACCGATGAAACCGAAAAACGACTTCCAACACGTCCCGTGCCCCATCTGCGGCGAGCGCGATTACGCGTTCGGCTACAGCGCACCGCACTACGGCCAGCGATTGATCGGCCTGCGGCAACGAATCGTGAATGCACGCCACTGCCAAACGTGCGGCAACGTGCAATACTTCCTCGACGAAACGACCCCGCAACGCACCGGCAAGTACGTGCGCCAGGTGCTCCTGCTCACATTTAGCATCATCCTCGGCGTATGGATACTCGTCGGCGGCATTTTGTGGATCGTGTTTAGCATCGTCTAAACCCGCCGAAACCCCAATTATTGGGGGACCTGAGCAAACGCCAGTGCGGTACGCTGCCCATGTAACGAACCGATAGTCGGAGGATGTGCACGATGCCTGACGGGATTGTCGGGTCATTGGCCCCAACGATCGTCATGGGGCCGCTTTTGTTCTTCGCGGGGATGTCGTTCATTGTCACCGGGCGCGTCGCAGGCGGGTGGCGCGGGCAAATCACCCACTACGATGGCCGCGCAGCGGTGTTCTTCGGCTGGTACTGTGTGCTGGCGGGCGGCCTGCTCACAGGGTATACCGCCCTCGCGCTGATTTTGCGCCACGCGCCGTTCGTCACTGCCGTGTTGTATTGCGCGCTCTACGGCCTCATACCCGCCCTGTTGATCACGTTCTTGCTCCAGGTCACCGGGCGGAATTAGGAGGCTACCTGCGTATGAATGGCTGGGGCTATAACACCCAACTGGTGCTGGATTCGTTCTGTTTCGGCGTTTTTGCGCTGGGGTTGGGTGTATTCATCTTGTACACAAAACGCATTTTCGGCTGGCAGTCACTGGAGTGGTTGAAAAACCTCGAACGGCGTGACCCAGATGAAGCGGATGTACGTCCGTTGATTGGCCGACCGGCACAATTGGTGGGTGGTTTCATGGTCATCAGTGGATGCGCGACCCTTTCGCTTGCCATCGCAGCACCGCATACGCAGTCCACTAGCGCCCTCGAGGTAGTAAGTATGGCCCTTTGCCTCGGCACCCCAGGTATGTACGTCATCGGCATGGTCATACAAATTGTGCTGGACGACATCGGCGGCAAGGCAAAGCGTTAGCCCGCCCTCCTCACTCTGCTCGGCTCAGCGGTATCGCCGAGGCCGAGTCGTCGTCGATGGGGTCGATGGGCGTTTCGATGAGGTCGACGATTACGTCGGTCGTCACATCGAGGAAGCTGCGCCCGTTCTCGGCGTGGCTGTCGGCATCGAAGTAACCACCAGGGCCGTTGTGCTTCATCCCCGGTAGTTCGATGCTGCTGATGCGCCCAGCGAAGCGGCCCCGGTTCCACCCGCTCGTGAACGACACCGGCCACCGCCCCGGGAAGATCAACCCGAGCCGTTGCACCGGGTCTTTGTTCGAATACACGTGCGTCACCCGGTCGATGCGGTTGATAAGCGGCGTCGAACTCAGCACCCCCGCCAGCGAAATCACCTGCACGGGGCCGGGCAACACCTGCGCCAGGTACGGCGCCGCGCCAACGGCCATCTGCCCTCCGCCGCTGTAGCCGATAATCGTGATGGGCACACCGCTCCCCAACCGATACCCGTGCTCCTGCAACTCGAGGAGCACGGTGTGCGCCGCCCCTTGCGAATAAAACGCACCGTAGCGATCATCGGCACTCACGAGTACCTGAAACATATTGCGTACATTGACGGCGAAGCCAGCCAGTTCGCCGAAGCCCCGGTTGCGCAAGTTGACCACAAGCCGCCAGTACCATGCCAGAATCCGCTGGCTTGTCAGCGAGCGGTTATCGACCGAATACGGGTAAATCGAGTCGAGCACATGAGCGTAGGGCATGCGCTCACGTAGATGCGTCAAAAAGGCCGCCTCGCGCGGAATATCCACGCGGTCACTTGCGCCGCCGATGCCCGTAAAAAACACGACGAAGTGGCTCGCGGGGTTCTGCGGCGTCGCCGAATGCGCGACCGCCTCTATCACGTCATCTTGTTTTTCCTCGCCTTGCCACCACCCAGCCCACCAGCCCATGCTTTCGAGCGGGGCCAGCAGCGCCGCAACGATGAGCGCAGCCCACGCGAGGTTCGCCAGGTCATTTGCCCACGCCAGCAATAAGTCGATCATGGCTTGAACTCCAACTCGCGGATAACCGCGCGGTAGCGCCGCTTGATGTCGGTACCGGCGACGCGGTTTTGCAACGCTTCCAACGGGCGCAAAATCGTCAGGTTGGCGATGCCGAGCAACCCCGTGCCCAGCACCAACACCCACAGCGCCCCCACCACGCCGAAGCCCATCTGGCTGAGTACGCCGAACAACAGCGCGAAGCTCTGCATCCACAAAATACGCACAATAAGCGTGCCGATGTAGGGCATCAACCCCAGGTAAGCGTTGAGCAGCGGTGCGTGGCTCACCGCGACGATAGCCGCAACCTTGTACACGTTCATGTCATCGCCGATAAAGCGCGTGCTCACAAGGAAGATGCACCCGGCCCACACCGCCGTCGAAAACGTGAACGTCAGCGCACCGAGGACCATGCTGAAGATGAAGCGCCACGGCTTCACCTGGTTTGCCAGGAAGATGAGGCTGCGCCCAACTGTCACCGAGGCGGCGGAGAGCAGCAGAATGATCGCAAAGGGCACGAGGCCGCGTTCGGCCAGCGTGATGTCGATTTGCGCGACGATTTCGGCCACGGTGAGGCCATCGCGCACCGATTGCACCGTGATTTGCGCAAGCATCGGTTCCAGAAAGGGCATAGGCGGTCCTCGTGAGGGTTACGGGCGGATACCCCACCAGTGTACCGAAAAAACCGCCCGGCTTCTGCTACTCGGGGCGGTAGCCACGCGGCGGAATCGGTAAACCATCCACCCAGAAGGGGGAGAGTTCATGGGGAGGGATGGTATCCCCCCAGGGATTGGGCAGACTCGTCAAGCGTGTAAGCGTCTCGGTATCGACATCGAACAGGTAGATTTGCGCGTCTTCAACCTGATTTCGGTCACCGACTGACGCGGCAATCAAACGGCCATCGGGTGAAACCTGGGCGCGGGCAACATATTGATTGATCCCAAGGTAGCTCCCATAGCTCCCTAATCGTCTGCCCCCCATTGGCCTGTTTTGCACACAATCACTCGTCAGATATTGGACACCCGCCCCGACGTTGGGATGCGTTGTCAACAGCGTACAACCATCGGGAAACCATGACACATCGGAGTACTCACCGGATGGGTGTTGCGCGACAAACTCGTTGCGCCCAGCGTCGTACTGATGCAGCACGTGCTGCACAGTGGGCGAACGCAGTAGCAACAGGTTCACAATAACTTGATCGGTATCGGCCAACCAGGACGGCCCTCGCGCGTCCAACACCATTTCGTCGAGCAGTCGTTCACCCTTACCCACATCCCACAGCACAAAGCTCGTGCCCCCGTCGGTATCGCACACCGCGACATACTCGCCCCCTGGCGAAATCGCCGCACACTCGATGCTGACGGTTTCGAGGTCTAGCAGAATTTCTTGTTGCCACATATCCACCAGCAGATGCTTGCGCCAATCATCCTCGAAGATGTTGACGACTGCATATTGGCCGGTGGCATCGTAGGCGTAGATGCCCAGCGCATATGGCAAGCTATTGTCCGGGTAGGCCAACGTCTCCGGTATCCGCGCGACCAATCGCCGCGATGGGTCTGCGATGGTTGTTTCGTGGCCACGTACAACGGCCAGATATTGCGGCTGCTCAACGAACGCCCCGCCCCATACTGCCACCAGAACCAGCATAGCCATCATCAACATGAGCCAGAGTGCCCCGCGCATCATCGGGTTTCCGCCGCATCACTGGGGCGGTAGCCGCGCGGCGGAATCGGCAACCCATCCACCCAGAAGGGCCACGTGTTATCGAGCGTGACCTCGCGCGACGACGATGCAATCGGCGCGAAGCCCGTGAGCCGCGTGAATGCCCCAGACGCGACATCCAGCAAAAACACCTGCGCGGCCTTGTCCGTGCTACGCCCGTTATCGCCTATGGCCGCGGCAATCGTCGTGCCGTCCGGCGAAATTTTTGCCCGCCACACCTGATAGTATCCGTCAGGCAAATTCGGCGCGGCGATGAGCGGCGCACTGCGCCCGGCCTGCCGCAAGGTGAGCACATGGCTTGCGTAGGCGATGCGCGCGCCGTCCGCCGAGACGGAGACATCGCTCACCGGGCCGGTGAGGAAGCGCTCGTCGAACACACTCGTGGCGAGGTCCAGCGTAAACAAGCGAGACTCGCCGCCGGGGCCGCCGACGAACAGCATCTCCCTCCCATCGACCGACCACGCCGTCGCCTCGACGAAGGGCATCGTCGTCGTGAAGGTGGTTTCGCCGCTTTCGCGCGCCTTCACCACGAAGTCGCCGCTGGCCCCGTCGCGGTAGGCGATGTGTGTCGCCCCTGGCGACAACGACACGAAACGCCCGGTGTAGGGCGCATCGTCGATGATGTGGACGATTTCGCCGCGCCACAAATCGATCACCTCGGCGGATGCCACCTGAAACGTGTCGAAGGTGCGGGTTTCGGAGAGGGCATAGCGCCCGGTCGCGTCGAAAGCGAGGATACGCGTCCCGAAGAACGGGTCGGGCACAGGCGCGACGATTCCGTGCGCCGGGTCGGCGACGTAGGGCCGGTTCGCATGGACGATGGCGAGGTACGGGCCGCTATCCAACGCCGAACCGACCCCCAACGCGCCCCAAACAAGCGCCATCATTAGGCCATAAAGCCACAACACAATCCGCATGTTTCTATTACCCTTCCTGCG
>CAYSVE010000430.1:0-5497 GCA_964434365.1 uncultured Anaerolineaceae bacterium
CCACAATATCATCAATAACCTTCAAAAGGCCCCGTACGGGCACGTGAACCGCGGGGCAGCCGGCTAAACCCGCTGCCCCATGCACACAAGGGGGCGGGCGTCGCAGGTAAGACGCCCGCTCCCCCTATCGGGCGCTGCAACCCATCTCCACCGCCCTACACTTAGACTTATTCTGCAAAGAGGCTACTATGGGCAAAATCCCCTTAAACTATTTGTTACGACGCCTGGGTATATGGTTGTTGACGATATGGGTCGCGGCGACTGTGATCTGGATAATCCCGCGCTTGGCCCCCGGCGACCCCATCGACGCGCTACTGGGCGACCTCGCCAGCGCCGGCCAGAGCATCGAGGGCGCCGACCAGATTATCGCCGCCTACCGCGACACCTTCGGGTTCGACGAACCCCTCTACGTGCAGTATTTCAGCTACCTGGCGAACCTCCTCCGCTTTAACTTTGGCTACTCCATCACGAACTTCCCAACCCCCGTTGCGACGATCATCTGGGGTGCGCTGCCGTGGACTGTGGGCCTGTTGGTGCTGGCGATGACGATTACGTTCTTCCTGGGCAACTTCCTGGGGGCCATCATGGTGTGGACCCGGACGCCAAGGCTCATCAAGTACATTATTCCGTTGGGCATGGTCTTCACGTCGATCCCCACGATTCTGTCCGCGTTGTTGTTGCTTTACGTGTTCGTGTTTACGTTTAACCTGTTCCCGCCCCAAAACGCCTACGGCCAGGGCCTTACCCCCGGCTTGAATATCGACTTCATCCTGAGTGTGATACGCCACGGCACCCTGCCGGCCCTCTCCATCATCCTTGTCAGCTTCGGCTACTGGACGCTCGGCATGCGCGGCATGATGATCACCGTCGAGGGCGAGGACTACGTGAACCTCGCGAAAGCGAAGGGCCTCAACCCGGTCTACATCCTGTACCGCTATATGGTGCGCAACGCCATTTTGCCCCAGGTGACGGCCTTTGCGATTACGCTAGGCACGCTGGTGAGTGGGCAGGTACTCGTGGAGCGCGTGTTTCAGTACCAGGGGATGGGCTTTGTCATCTACGAGGCGATCTTGGCGCGCAACTTCCCGGTGATCCAGGGCGCGTCGTTCATCATCATTCTCATGACGGCAACCGCCGTGTTACTCGTGGACCTGATTTACCCGTTTATTGACCCGCGCGTGTCGCAGAGGAGCGCCTGACCATGACCGCTGTCATCGAGAATGAAATACGGAAATACGAACCCAGACGCATGTCGCGCTTTAACGTGTGGGATACTCCCTGGTTTAACGTCCGGCTGATCAGCGGCGCAGTAATTTTGCTGGTTATCCTGTCTATGGGTTTTGTGGGGCCGCTGTTCTACGATGTCGAAAAGGCATCGCCGCGTTCTGGCAGCCCCCGGCAGGCCCCGGTCGGCTTCAGCAACGCGCGTGGGCAGGAGGGAACAACCGAGCACCCGCTGGGGACGGACAACCTGGGCCGCGATATCCTCGCGCTGATGATTGTCGCCGCGCCCAACACGTTCCTGATTGGCGTCATCGCCGCGACGATTGGCATCGGCGTGGGGATTGTGCTGGGCTTTATGGCGGGGTTCCTCGGCGGCTGGGTCGATGATGTCATCCGGCTGGCGGCGGATGTGACGCTAACGATACCCGCGCTGTTGGTGCTCATCGTGTTGCAGTCCGTGTTATCCCGCATCGACATTGTGACGATGGCGTTGCTGATCGCGGCGTTCGCATGGCCCCGCGCCACCCGGCAGATTCGCTCGCAGGTGCTTAGTATGCGGCGAAGCGGCTACGTGCGCATGGCGCGCATCTCCGGCGCGAGTACCTTCGACATTATGTTTAAGGAGATGCTGCCGAACCTCATCCCCTACCTGTTCGCGAGCTTCATCGCCGGGGCCACCGGCGCGATATTGGCGGCGGTCGGCCTCGAAACGCTCGGCCTTGGCCCTACGCGCGTGCCCACGCTCGGCAGCACCATCTACGACGCCATCGAATTCGCGGCGTTGTCGCTGAATATGTGGTGGTGGTGGGGCTTCCCCACGATCCTGCTGTCGCTGATGTTCGTCGGCCTATTCTTGATCAACCTCGGCCTCGATGAGGTCGCCAACCCCCGTCTGCGGAAGTCATAAGGAGGCCACCATGACAGACAGCATACCCAAATCTGTACTGGAAGTCCGTGAATTGTACATCGCCTACGAGACGCCCAAGGGCGATGTGCGTGCGGTAGACGGCGTTACATTCACACTCTTCGAGGGCGAGACACTCGGCTTGGTGGGGGAAAGCGGCTGCGGCAAGACGACCGCCGCGATGGGCGTGTTGCAGTTGATCGCCCCGCCGGGGCGCATCGTCTCCGGCGAGATCGAACTCGACGGCACAAACATGCTCCAGCTCGACGACAAGCAACTGCGCGCCATGCGCTGGGCGCGGCTGGCACTCATCCCACAGGGGGCCATGAACTCGCTCAACCCGACGATGAAGATCAGCGCGCAGATCGCCGATGTCATCCGCGAACACAGCGATATGCGCGACAAGGCCGCGGTCAGGGCGCGCATTTTAGAGTTATTCCAACTTGTGGGGCTGCCCGCACGTATCTACGAGATGTACCCGCACGAGATCAGCGGCGGCATGAAGCAGCGCGTGTGCATCGCGATGGCGATTGCGCTCAATCCATCGGTGATTATCGCCGACGAGCCGACAAGCGCGCTCGATGTGGTTGTACAGCGCATCATCGCCCAAACCATGCTCAAGGTGAAGGAGATGCTGGGCGTCTCGATGATTATGATTGGGCACGATATGGGCCTGATGGCGCAGATGGTGGACCGCATCGCGGTGATGTATGCGGGCAATATCGTCGAGATTTCGTCGGTAGAGCACATCTTTAAGCACCCCGGCCACCCCTACTCCGAACTACTCATCGACTCGGTGCCGTCGCTGAAAGAGCGTAAGCCACTGAAGATCACCAAGGGCATCACCCACGACCCGCGCAACCCGCCGCCGGGCTGCATCTTCCACTTGCGCTGCCCCCACGTGATGGACCGCTGCAAGACCGAGAAACCTGTCCGCCAGGAAATCCGTTCACGCCAAGAGGTTGCGTGTCACTTGTACGAGAAACAGCCAGATGGGAGCTTTATCGATGTCCGAGATGTTACTACAAGTCCGTAACGCGACGAAAATTTACCAGCAGCGCGCCTTTGGCGAGTCGAAGGATGTGGTCGCGCTGGATAACTTCAACATGAATATCGCTGCGGACCCGGCAACCATCACCACTATTGCAGGCGAGAGTGGCAGCGGCAAAACGACGCTGGCAAACCTCGTGCTGGGCTTTGCAGACCTCACATCTGGCCAGATCATCTTCGATGGGGTGGATATGGCCCACGCCACCAATGCCCAGCGCGTCGAGTATCGGCGGCAGGTGCAGGCCGTCTTCCAGGACCCATTCAGCGTGTACAACCCGTTCTACCGTATCCGCCATGTGTTCGACATGGTCATCAAAAACTTCAAACTTTCAGACAACAAAACTGCCGCCCGCGACCTGATCGAAGATGCGCTGAACAAGGTCGGGCTTTACGGCGAGGACGTGCTCCGCAAGTACCCACACCAGCTTAGCGGCGGGCAGCGCCAGCGCATCATGATGGCGCGGGCCTACATCACGCGGCCCAAGCTCATCGTCGCCGACGAACCCGTGTCGATGGTCGATGCCTCGCTGCGCGCGTCCATCCTTGAGGTGATGATGCGCCTGCGCGAGGATGGCATCTCGTTTTTGTACATCACCCACGACCTGAGCACCGCCACCCAAATCGGCGACCAGATTTTCATTTTGTACCAGGGCGGCATTGCCGAAACAGGCGATAGCCTCAAGGTCATCAACGAACCGCAGCACCCCTACGTGCAACTGCTCGTGAACTCCGTCCCCATGCCAGACCCCGACGTCCGATGGGAGGGAACGGTGGAACTACCCGCCGAAGAGGCCATGCGGACGAGTAACCGCGCCGGCTGCCGGTTCTACCCGCGCTGCCCGCATCGGATGGACAAGTGCCTGGGCACGAACCCGCCCTTGTACGCCATCGACGACATCGACCACCGCGCGTCGTGTTTTCTGTACGATGATCGGCCTATCGCAGAGCCGATTAACGCTACAATCTAGGGCGGACTTCACGCAAATAGGATGACAGCGATGGATATGAACCACGAGGCGCGCGAGGCCATGAACCGCTGGCGCACGCGCCAAAAAACCGCCGAGCGACGTGTGATTAACTTCAAGGAACGCGTGGGCCTACGCCTCGATGAAATCCGTGAGCGCATGGTCACGCATCGCCTACCGCTGCTGGACTGGCAAATCCGTGAGGTGTTCTACCGCGACGTAGGCCACTACGAGCCGATCGACGCAGGCTGGCGGCCCATCCATGTTGGCGAGCCTTGGGGCGGGCCAGATGTCAGTGCGTTCTTCCGGCGCACCGTCACGATTCCAGAGGAGATGGCCGGGCGGCGGGTGTTCCTGCGGCTGTACGTCGGCGGCGACTCGCTCCTGCGCCTCGACGGGGTGCCGTATCATGGGTTAGACCCCTTCCGTGAGCAGGTGCTCATCGCCGAACAAGCGGTTGGCGGCACCACGCACGAGGTCGAGCTGGAGTCCTATGTGTTTTGGTACCCCGCCGAGGGCCATTGGAACGTGTTTCGACAGGCAGAGATGGTCGCCATCGACGCGGATGTCGAGGCGGCCTACTGGGACTTCGTCGCGGCCTACAAAGTCATGCTAATGCCCGATATTGAGCCGAACCTCAAGGCGTTCCTCGAAAACCACATCTGGGAGGCGCTACGCGCGCTGCCCAACCAAGAGCCGAACTTAGCGGTGTTCAAGCAGGTGCTGGCCCAACGCCGCGACTACCTGCGCCGCTACGTATTCAATACAGACCGCTTCAAGGTCGCCGGGCTGCTGTACGCTGTGGGGCACTCGCATCTCGATATTGTCTACCAGTGGCCGCACCGCGAGTACATCCGCAAGGTCGGGCGCACCCACGCCACCATGCTGCGCATGATGGAGCAATACCCCGACTTCAAGTTCTCGCAGAGCAGTGCCAAAATATACGCGGACATGAAGGAACACTTCCCCGGCCTCTACGAGCAGGTGAAAACGCAGATCAGCGCCGGGCGCTGGCAACCGGTGGGCGCGTTCTGGCTAGAGCCAGACTGTAACCTCATCTCCGGCGAGTCCTTCGTGCGCCACATCCTGCACGGGCAGCGCTTCTGGCAAGATGAATTTGGCTTTCAGTCGAAGGTCTGTTGGCAGCCCGATGTGTTTGGCATGTCCTGGGCACTGCCGCAGATCCTCCAGCGGTGTGGTATCGAGGTTGTCGTCACCAACAAGCTGTTCGAGTGGAACGACACAAACAAGTGGACGCAGAACGAGTTATGGTGGGAGTCGATCGACGGCTCGCGTGTGCTGGGCGTCATTACGCCGGGCCACTTCAACGGCTTTATGGGCACCGAACAAATCG
>CAYSVE010000431.1:0-5495 GCA_964434365.1 uncultured Anaerolineaceae bacterium
GCCGCCACCCGCGCCCGGCGTCCTCTACGACGGACCAGCCATCTTTTTCGTACAGTTTGGCCTCGTCCTCGGTCATGAAGTGACCGATGGGCTTAGTCGGGTTTTGGAATGCGGGGTCATCGGCATCGACTCGCACCTGTGTGACGACCGTCACGACCGTTCGCTGGATACCCAGCCGACGCAGCGAGTTATCGAGGGCCTGTTGCAGCATGTAGCCGATGCTGCCCTGGGTATCCGCCACGATGATGTCGAGCGGTACATCGTGGACGTTACCTTCCTTCAGTGCGATTTCGCCGCGCCGCAGAATGTAACCGACCTGTGGCCCGTTCCCATGCGTGATGACGACACGCCAACCACCGGCAATCATCTGGGCGATGTGGCGGCACGTCTCGCGGGCGGCATCCCACTGCCGAGCGATGCCAGGGCGTTCGGGGTCTGTAATAAGCGAGTTGCCGCCGATGGCGACAACCACCAATTTACCTTCTCTCATCGGTGAAGTCTCTTTGTGTATGTGCAGCGCCGGGTGAAATGGGGCGTCTGCAGAAGTCGTCAACCCGTATTGTACGGGCTGACGACACATTTTGCCTAGCGCATGGTGAGGGCCATCGCCGCCTTTTGCACGTGCAGACGATTCTCGGCCTCGTCGTAGACGACACTCTGCGGTCCGTCGATGACGCGATCGGCGACTTCGATGTTGCGGTCGGCAGGTAGGCAGTGCATGTAGATCGCGCTTTCGGCGGCCATCGCCATCCGACGATCATCGGTGATCCAATCGGTGTACTGTTTGCCGATCGTCGCCGATTCCTCGTCGTCGGTGGTGGTCAGCAGGGCGCCCCAACTCTTCGGATACAAGATGTCGGCACCTTTGAAGCCCTCGTCAAAGTCTTCGAGAATTTCGAACGAGCCGCCATGCTGCTTCACATTGTCGCGGGCCTGCTGCACGATGTCTGGCATCAGCTTGTACTCCGGCGGGCGCGTGAGGCGCACGTTCATGCCGTAGCGCGTCATTAGCAGGACGAGGCTTTGCGGCACGGAAATCGGCTTCTGGTAGCTGCTGGCGTAGGCCCAACTCACGTTGATCGTTTTGCCGCGCAGGTCGCCGCCGAACTTCTCCTTGATGGTCATTAGGTCCGCGAGAATTTGGAAGGGGTGGTAAATGTCGCACTGCATGTTGAGCACCGGCACGCGACTGGCCTCAGCAACCCCTCGAATCCAGCGGTTGCCGTCGCCGAAGTCGCACTGGCGAATCGCGATGCCGTCGCAGTAGCGCCCGACAATTTCACCGATCTCTTTGTCGGTATCGCCGTGGCTAATTTGTGTGGTCGTGCTATCGATAAACTGGGCATGGCCGCCTAGTTGTGCCATCCCCGCCTCGAAGCTGATGCGGGTGCGCGTACTGGTGAAGAAGAACAACATCGCCAGCACTTTGTCGCGCAGCAACGCGTGGGGTTCGCCGAGGGCACGCTTGCGTTTGAGGTCGAACGCGACATCCAACAGGGTTTCGATTTCCTCTTTGGTCCACTCCTGGGTGGAAATCAGGTCACGTCCGCGCAAATCTGTCTGCATGAGTTATGCCTTTCTCACGACGCACTCCAAACGAATGCCGTCTGGACCACGCCACTCTATCCATTGGTGGTTGGTGTATTGGAAGGCGTCAAATATACCGCTTTCGAACGAAATTTGCAGCCTTTGAAGTGTTTCCACTACCGGGTTGAGGTTTTCTACGGCGAGGGAAAGATGTTGCAGCACCAATAATGAAAGTGGGGTGTCCACCTCCTGTAAGAAGAAGCAAACACCCTCATTTTAGACCATTGTGATGGCTGTGCGGGTTGCGTGTGGTGTGCACACCAATGCAAACACCCGCTCGAAGTATGCCTGCGTGACGGTGATATCACGCATCAGCAGGCACACATAATCACTTGCTGCCGGGTTCATCGGTCTTCAAAGCCTGCACCATCTCGCGGACGTACGCGATTTCATCGTCGTTGACGGTGTGGCCCATGCCAGGGTAGATGCGCTCCTCCACGCTGGCACCCATGCTACCGAGTACCTCCGTGCTGTGTTTCACGCGTTGTAGCGGAATGTGGAAGTCCACATCGCTGCAACCCAGGAATATCGGTGTGTCGCCGAAGTCGCCGGGATAATCGCGGGGGGTGCCATCGGGGCCGACAAGCCCACCGCTCAGCGCGACCAGGCCACCGAAGCGTTGGGCATTCCTTGCGCCGAATTCCAACGCGAGGCACGCCCCCTGCGAGAAGCCCAGGATCATCACCTTCTCCGACGGGATGTTATGCTCATCCATGAGAAAGGCGACGATGTCTGCGATGGCCTGCAACCCGCTATCGAGGCCGGGCTGGTTGCTTTCCAGCGGAGCCAGGAAGCTGTTCGGATACCATGTGTTCATCGCTGCCTGTGGGGCTAGTAATGCGATGCCATCGAGATTGCCGAAGTGCTGCGAGAGTGTGAGGATGCTTTCGGCGGTTGCACCTCGGCCATGCACCAAGATGGTCGCGGCTTTGGCTTGTTCGAGTGGGGTGCCCGCCGTTACTACGCGCTTACCCTGATGCGGTCCGTTTGCCATGCTTACGCCTCCTTCGGGGTGGTCCACTCGGGCACGACGAGCGGCGTCAATGCCGATTCGATGCGGTCGCGGTACTGTTCGTACTGGTCGGGTAGCTTCAGCGCTGTGCCAAGGGTGGCAACGTCCTCATCGACAGCGAAGCCCGGCCCAAGCGTCGCAATTTCCACGATGTGACCGTTCGGGTCGTTCGTATAGATGCTCTTGAAGTACTGGCGATCCATCACGGGCGACACGCGCAATCCATTCTTGATGAGTTTTTCGCGCCACTCAAGTTGCGCCGCCTCGTCCTCTACCGCGAATGCAAAGTGGTGCGTGCGGCCAACACCCATTTGGGCATAGGCGCTACCATAGCGCTTCTCGTCCGGCTTGCGCTCGAAATAGGTGATGATGGTACCCGGTTTGCCGTCGCCCACGCCCCAATACCAGTGCGCGCTATCTGGGTCATCGAAGTTGCTGGTCATCTTCAGGCGCCGAAGGTCCAGCAAACCCTCATAGAACGATTGCGTGCGCTCGATGTTGGAGCTTATCGCGGTGATGTGGTGCATCCCCCTGCTGAGCGCCATATCCGCTGTAATTTCGTCGACCACCCCTGGCCATATTTCTGCCTTGATAGCCTCTTCGTCGCGGTTGTTTCGGATCATGTCCTCTGGTGGGGACTTGAATTCGGTACCGATGCTGTCGGCGGCTTCGTCGACCGTCCAACCCGGCCCAGCGGTCGCGATCTCGATGATCACACCATCAGGGTCCTTGAAGTAGAACGACTTGAAGTAGTGGCGGTCCAGCGGGCCGGTAACCTTGACGTCACGGTCTTCGAGCCGGCGCTTCCACTTCAGCAAGCCGTCGTAGCCTGGGACGGTAAGGGCGTAGTGGTGCGTACCACCGATACCGTGCTTACCACGCGGTGCGCCCTTCCATTCGAAATAGGTGATGGCTGTGCCGGGGCTGCCGGTCTCATCGCCGAAATACAGGTGGTAGCTGCCGGGGTCGTCGAAGTTGACCGTTTGCTTCACGAGGCGCTGGCCGAGCACCTGTGTGTAAAAGTCGGTGGTGCGCTGGGCGTCCGACGAAACGAGCGTGATATGGTGGAGACCAAGGATAGACATTTTCGAGTTGAACCTCTCTGTGCTGTAGCTTACGAGATATAGACTGCATCAGGAGGTTCAACTTTACCACGAAAACGGACTACGGTCCGTTTTTAATACTTCTCTAACGTGCAGTAAGCCGGTAGGCGCGGCCACCCGCGGTAACAAGGTACAACTCGCCGTTTACATCCTCGCCGAACGAGTTCGGTTTGAACGGGGTCTCCATATGCCTGCATTGTGATCAGGCGCAGGCTGTGGAATCTCCAGCACGATTTGCAACGACTCCACATCGGCAACGTTGGGGTTGTCGCTTACCGTCAGGCGGGCGACGACTGTGCGGTTATCGGGCTGGGCAGTATAGTTGACGAAGAAAACCCCGGAATCGGTGTAGTCGGGTGCAAAGGCGATACTGAACAGGCCTTGTTCAATGTGCTGGTCGACGACTTGGTCAGTTAGGTCGAGGAAAGGCGTTTCTAGCAACATGCCGTCTTCAATAATGCGAATGCGGCCAGGCTTTTCGACGATAAACAGACGTTCATCGCCTGCGTGGGTCAGGTAAGTCGGTTGATTGAGGCCTTCGGCAATCTGCTCGAAGGCATATTCGCGGTTGGTTGCCGTCTCTCTCAAAGAGACGGCGTACACGCCCAACCCGATCACCGCTGCCAATAGCACCAGCCGAATGGCCCGCCGATGTATGCGGAAAAAACGTCTCATGATACCTCGCTGGTGACTAACCTTCTGACTTGAGTTTGGCGACGAACGTTGGCAAGAGTGTATACCACTCCGTCGATTTCACCACATCGTCCAATTTCACCTGGTCGATGACCGTGTGTGCATGGATTTCGTCACCAGGCGCAAAACCGATGCACGGAATATCCGCCTTGCCCCGCCAGTAAATCCCGTTGGTCGAAAAATCCCATTTGCCGGTGGCCGGGGCGTCACCCCACATGGCGGCACCAGTCGCAACACCAGCTTGGACCAGGGGATCGTCTTCTGGCAGTGCCCAGGCGGGGTAGATTTTATCCACACCGAGGACGAACCCGGTGTAACTCGGCTCATCATCGAACAGAATAGAGGCTTCCATGTCGTCGCGCTCACCGATGATGCTCTTGATGCGTTCCAGCTCCGTCTGTGGGTCTTCACCGAAGGTCAGGCGGCGGTCGATGTAAACCGTCGCTTCATCTGGCACGGCGTTGAGGCTTGGCGTTTGCACCTCGACATGGGTTACCGTGATGCGTCCTTCTCCCAAAAACGGGTCGTTGCCCAGTTCGGGTTCCAGCTTGCTCACTGCATCGATGAGCGGCGTCACCTTGTACACGGCGTTATCGCCCATATAGTTGCTCGCGGCGTGGGCGCTTTTGCCCTTGGCAACGACCTTCATTTCGACACGGCCCTTGTGCCCACGATAGATCTGCAACTTGGTTGGCTCGCCAATGACGACGTAATCTGGGCGAAGGCCTTCGACCTCCACAAGGGCGTGGCAGGCGATACCATCGTTGCGCTCTTCCATGTTGCCGAATACATAGGCTGTCACACCGTCTAGTAGGCCGAGGTCGCGGGCGATGGCCAACCCGTAGACCATGCCCGGTGTGCTGCCCTTTTCGTCGCAGGCGCCACGTGCGTACAGAATACCATCCTCAAGCTTGCCTTCGAATGGGTCCCATTCCCACTCCTCCGGGTCACCGATGCCGACGGTATCGATGTGGGTGTCATAGAGTAGTTTGACCGGACCGTTGCCAATTTTGCCGACTACGTTACCCATTTGGTCGAACCAAACCTCATCGAAGCCGAGTTTGTTCATTTCTTCGGCTACACGCTCGCCGACTTCGCGA